>CAZPSY010000039.1:0-7695 GCA_964589295.1 uncultured Ignavibacteriaceae bacterium | reverse complement strand
GCCGGCTTTACCTGCCGTTTTCTTTTTTGTCACTTTTTTCTTAGTTGTTTTCTTTGCCATTTCATTAACTCCTATGTTTAAAAACTTATCTTTTCAATATTAATAGAACATGTTTGTTCCCCAATTTCCCAATCCTGTTTAAAGCCTTTGGTTTTATTTCCATTGCGTTCCAGGCATTCAGCTAAAGTTTCATTTGAAATATACTGATTGAAAGCTTCAACAGCATCAATAATCAGTTCGCTACCAGAATAATAGATTTTTATTTTGTCTGTTACCTCAAACCCTGCATCTTTCCGCATGTTTTGCACCCGGTTAACAAATTCGCGTGCAAGTCCTTCGGCTATAAGCTGCTCATCAAGTTCTTTATCAAGAGCTACTGTTACAGTGCCATCGCTTTCCACTGCCCAACCTTTTATTTCCGAACTAACTACTATAATATCTTCTTTTGTAATAGTCAATTCAGAATCATCTATCGAAAGAGGGATTTCCTCTCCCTCTTCCAGCTTCGATATTTCGTTTTTACTTAAAGCAGTAATAGCTGCTGCAACCTGTTTAACCTGTTTACCAAAACGGGGACCAATCGATTTGAAATTAGCTTTAGCAGATTTTTGTACGATTTCAGAATCATCTTCAAGGATAACAAGCTCTTTTATATTTACCTCATCAAGTATAACATATTTCATCAAAGCCAGCGCTTCGCGCATACCTGCTTCAACAGCAACCATTATTTTTTTAAGCGGCTGTCTTACTTTCAGGTTTTCCTTTGCACGCATCGCCCTGGTTAAATAAACAACTCTCTGGGCAACATCCATTTTTAATTCCAGCTCTTTATCCGTTTTCCCAACTTTCGGGTACTCTGAAAGGTGTATTGATTCATTACTTTCTTTACCGGTTACAGAGTTAAGATTCTGATAAATCTCTTCAGATAGAAAAGGTATAAAGGGTGAAGTTAACTTACAGATTGTTTCAAGGCATTCATACAATGTTTGGTATGCTGCAAGTTTGCTTTCGTTCATTTCAGATTTCCAAAAACGCCTGCGGCACCTTCTTACATACCAGTTAGAAAGCTGATCAACAGTAAAACTTGATACGGCTCTTGCAGCTTTTGTAATTTCGTAACTATCCATTAATTTTTCATATTCATCAACAAGAGAGTTAAGCCGCGAAAGTATCCACCTGTCAATTTCTTCTCTTTTTTCAAAAGGAACAGGAACTTCGTTGTAGTTAAACTTATCGATGTTAGCATAAAGAGCAAAGAAAGAATAAGTGTTTAATAAAGTTCCAAAAAATTTTCTTTGAACTTCAATAAGTCCTTCTTCATCAAAAAGTGTAGGGCGCCATGGCGGACTGTTCGTAATTAGGTACCATCTTGTTGCATCTGCACCATATTTTTCAAAGAGCATAAATGGATCTACCGTGTTACCCTTTGTTTTAGACATCTTTAATCCTTTTTTATCAAGGATAAGCTCATTAACTATGATATTTTTAAAGGCAACACTATCAAAAAGCATTGAAGAAATTGCATGAAGTGTGTAAAACCAACCCCTTGTTTGATCAATTCCCTCGCTTATAAAATCTGCAGGAAAAGCATTCTTTTCGAACCACTCTTTATTTTCAAAAGGATAATGATATTGTGCAAAAGGCATAGAGCCGGAATCGAACCATACATCGATTAATTCAGGAGTACGCCTAAATATTTTTCCATCTTTCTCGAATAAAATTTTATCAACAAACGGTTTATGAAGATCTATTTCTTCAATTTCGCTAACAGGTTTACGTTTGCCGTTCTCTTCAATAAATCCATCTTTCAATTCAGCAATGCTGCCAACGGCGAACAAATCAGCATCATCACTTACCCAGATCGGCAAAGGAGTTGCCCAGAACCTGTCGCGCGAAAGAGCCCAATCTTTATTTTCCTCAAGCCAGTTTCCAAAACGACCTGCACCAACTTCAGGCGGCTGCCAGTTGATAGTTTTATTCAGCTCTATCATCCTGTCTGCAATGGAGGTAGTTCTAATGAACCACGATTCGCGGGCATAGTAAATTACCGGGACATCCTCGTTACGCCAGCTAAACGGGTAAGTATGAGTTATTGTTTCTTTTTTATAAAGCTTGCCTTCCTGCTTCATCTTATAGATGATACCTTTATCAGCATCTTTAACAAACTGCCCTGCAAAATCTGTTACCTCTTCGGTAAACAATCCTCCGCGCGTTACCGGCTGCATCATTGGTAAATCGTATTTCTTTGATAGATCGTAATCATCAGCTCCAAACGCCGGGGCAATATGTACAATTCCAGATCCATCTTTAGTGCTTACAAATTCAGCTGTGCATACATAAAAAGCTTTTTTATTAACTTTTACATAATCAAATAACTGTTCGTACTCAATTCCTTCCAGCTCGCTTCCCTTTACTTTTTCAAGAACTTCATAATCACCATCTAAAACTGAAAGAAGTTCCTCGGCAAGAATAATTTTCTTTTCTTTATTTAATACCTTCACATAAGTAATATCTGGTCCAACAGCCAGGGCAACATTGGAAATCAGTGTCCAGGGAGTCGTTGTCCACACAAGAAAATATTCATCAGAATTTTTTAGTTTGAAAAGTGCATAAACAGATGGGTCCGTTGTTTCCCTGTAACCTAAAGCCAGTTCATGCGCTGAAAGTACGGTTTCTGATTGAGGATCCTGTGGAACGATTTTGTAATCTTTGTATATAAGCCCTTTATCAAATAAAGTTTTAAGCGCCCACCAAACTGATTCAATATAATTATTTGTTAAAGTTATATAGGCAGAATCAAGATCGACCCAGTAGCCCATCCGGGTTGTCATTTTTTCCCAGAGGTCTAAATAAGTAAAAACACTGTCGCGGCATGCCTGGTTATATTTTTCAATTCCAAAATCAATTGCTTCACTCTTATGTTTTATTCCTAACTTTTTCTCCACCTCAATCTCAACCGGCAGCCCATGAGTATCCCATCCTGCTTTTCTTTCAACTCTGTAGCCCTTTAATGTTTTATACCGGCAGATAAGGTCTTTAATTGTTCTGGAAATAACATGATGGATACCGGGCTTTCCGTTTGCAGTAGGAGGTCCTTCGTAGAAAGTGAAAGGTTTTTCTTCTGACCTCGAAGATATACTCTTTTCAAAAATTTTATTCTCCTCCCAGAATTTGAGTATCTCCTTCTCAATTTCGGGATAACCAGCGGTATCTAAATTTTGCTTAAACATTTATATAATAATCATCCATTAGTTCACATCGGGCAGTTACAGTTCTTCGTAACGTTTAATCAATTCTTTTTCTGCCTGTATAAATTCTTTTAATTCGCTTTCAATTCGTTCTTTTTTTAGTATTGTATTCTTGGCATTTGAAGTGGCATCAAAAATTATCTTTTCAGATTTTGTATATGCTTCTCTTAAAACTAATTCAGCTTCCTTCTTTGCTCCTCCTGCTGAAGCTTCCAGGAGTTTAACTTTTTCCGTAAGTATTAAAGCCTGTTTTTCGCCTGCAAGAATTTCCTGTATTGCCATTCCAAAAATTCCCATAGAACCAAGTGTTATATTCCGCAAACTGAATAAGATCAGGTTTTCCGTAAGCAATTCGTTGGCGCTAAAATAATCACTAAAAAACATTATAAGAACCATACTTACTGCTGTAACGGAAACAATAACCGCGAATATTACTTTACCTCCATGATGCCAGCCAAGAGTGCGGTTAATGTACCAACCGCTGGCAAAGCAAAAAACTGACAGTACAAACCAAACTGCAAAATTTTGTTCACCAAAATTGAACAGGTCTGTATTCAGAAAGTTCGATGAGAAGATAAGCAGACCCAGCAAAGTGGGAGTCGAATAATTTGCCAATGCATTTTTTATCATTGTATTCTCTTTATTACTTCTTTCATTATCAAAGTCATTTTAGGTTCAGCTTTCATAGCTGTCGCAATTATTTCTTCTACGTTAACCGGTTTTAAAGAATCAGGAAAACACTCATCTGTTATAATACTAACTCCCAAAACTTTCATTCCCATATGATTTGCAATTATGTTTTCAGGGATTGTAGACATTCCAACCACATCTGCTCCAATAGCTCTTAAAAACCTGTACTCAGCTTTTGTTTCCAGGTTAGGACCCGGAACAGCAACATAAACTCCCCGCTGAACTTTAATTTTATTTTCCAGAGCAAGTTCTTCGGCTAGTTCAATCAGTTCCTTGCTGTATGGCTCACTCATATCGGGGAACCGTGGTCCAAGGTCATCTTCATTTTTTCCGATAAGCGGGTTATCACCAAGAAGGTTTATATGATCACTCATCAGCATAACATCGCCCCGTTTATAAATCGGGTTCATTCCGCCGCAAGCATTGGAAACCAGCAAAGTTTTTACACCAAGGGATTTCATCACTCTTACCGGGTAGGTAATTTGTTTCATCGAATAACCTTCGTAGTAATGAAACCTGCCCTGCATAGCAACAACGTTTTTACTATTAATAGTTCCAAATATTAATTTACCGTGATGCGATTCAACGGTTGATAGAGGAAAGTGCGGAAGGTTTTCGTAATCTATTTCGTGCTTTACATCAATCTCTTTTACAAGACCGCCCAAGCCGGTACCAAGGATTATTCCTACAGGGTATTCGTCTTTGGTAAACTTCCTTATAACATCAATAGTTTCATTTATTTTTTTGGTTAAGTCGCTCATAATCTTTTCTACAGAAGTTTATTTACAATATCATCTACATCAATATCAACATTTTCCTGCGATTCAGTCTTTCGCGGTTGAACAGGTTCATCCCCGGCTTCCTTTACTTTGCTCTCTAGAAGATGTGCCTGGGAATTAATGATCGATTTTAATCTGGCAATAATTAAATCTCTTTCTTCCCTAAGGTTTACAACAGCATTGCGAATATCGTTTGCTTCCTGCTTTGCATTTTCCAGCATTTGTGAAGCTTTAATTTCTGCCTCTTTCATCATCAGGTTGGTTTGTTTCTTCGAAGATTCAAACGCTTTGGAAGATGATTCCTGTGCCTTTAGCAAAGTACTCTGCAGGTTTTTTTCTATACTCCGGAATTCAGCAACACGCTGGTTAAGAGATTCAACCTCTTCCTTTAAGCTTTCGTTTTCCTGGATAAGCGAATCAACATCACTTGAAATTTTATCCAGGAACGCCTGCACTTCTTCGGGATCGAAACCCCTTAGTGATTTAGTAAATTCCTGTTTTTTAATTAGTAGGGGAGAAAGTTTCATAACGGCTCCTGTTGTTTGGTATATTTTCTCTTTCCAAAAATAGCTGAACCGATTCTTAACATAGTAGCACCTTCTTCAATAGCTATTTCAAAATCGTTTGTCATTCCCATGGATAGTTCACTCAGGTTGAATCCATAACCATTTAATTTATCTTTTAATTTACGCAATTCGCTAAAACTTTGCCTGATAATCTTTTCATCATCTGTAAAGGGAGCCATTGTCATCAAACCAATAAGATTAATATTCTCGAGAGATCCGCAATGCCGGGCAAGTTCTGTTAAATTGTCTTCGCCTTCAGCCCCAGATTTGCTTTCTTCAAAGGATGTTTTTACTTCAAGCAATATCTTCTGCACCTTACCAAATTTAGCAGCCTGTTTATTTATTTCATCCACAAGGGAAATTGAATCAACTGAATGAATGAATGAAGCAGCTTTTACAACATATTTAACTTTGTTACGCTGCAGGCTGCCAATAAAGTGCCAGGTAACTTTATCACCTAAAATATTGTATTTATCTCTTAATTCCTGTGCTTTGTTTTCACCAAAATCTGTAAGCCCCAATTCATCTGCATTGTTAATTGCATCAACAGCATACGTCTTCGAAACAGCAATAAGTTTAATCTTTTTGGGATCCCGATTTAGCTCATTGCATTTAGATTGAATGCACTCGTTTAATATCTTTAAATTTTCTGCAATCATAGTAAAATTAAGGATGTGAATGTATTGGTTTTATCATCAAAAATCAATGTTTATGGTTATTTTTTAATACTCAAATCATTTAATATGAATAGATTGATTATGTTGATCTCGGCTGGCTGATTGAATTACTAAGCAGGAATTGCATTAAAGATGAAAGCAGAATAGTGAATAGAGTACTAAAAACAATTTTCACATAAGAATTTTGTAATTTTGTTTTTTCGATTTTAAAATTGTGGAGATTGATATGGGAAGCCAGTTATTAGAAGAAATAAAAAATAAAGTAGTAAAATTAAATAAAACAATCGTTTTACCTGAATCGCATGATGAAAGAGTTTTAAAGGCGGCAGAAATTTTAGCCCATGAAAAGATAGTCTCTGTGATTACTCTTGGTAATGATGACCGGGTACGCAGCGATGCAAAAAAATTAGATGTTGATCTTACAGGAATAAGAGTAATTGATCCATCTACTTCTGATAAATTAAGTGATTTTACAAATCTCTATTTTAACCTGCGCAAACATAAGGGAGTTACTGTTGAAAAAGCACGTGAGACAGTTTTAAGAGATTTATTTTTTGCAGCAATGATGGTAAAAGAAGGAATGGCTGACGGAAGCGTGGCTGGTTCTTCAGCTTCAACTGCTGACGTTATGAGAGCTGGAATACAGTGTGTGGGAATACCTGAAGGGATTTCAATTGTATCTAGTTTTTTCCTTATGATTTTTCCGGAAAAAGTTTACAGCTTTGCCGATTGCGCTGTTGTTCCCGATCCTGATGCAAACCAGCTTGCTGATATTGCAATATCCACAGCAGATAACCACCGTAATTTAATAGGCGAGGAACCTCGTGTAGCAATGCTTTCATTTTCAACAAAAGGAAGTGCACAGCACGAAAGTGTTGATAAAATTATTGATGCAGTAAAAGTTATAAAAGATAAAAGACCGGATTTAGAAGTAGATGGAGAATTGCAATTCGATGCGGCAATAATCGATTCGATTGGGAAGAAGAAAGCACCCGGCAGCACTGTTGCGGGAAATGCAAATGTTCTGGTATTCCCCGATCTGAATTCCGGAAATATAGGTTACAAAATTGCACAGCGTCTTGGCGGAGCCGAAGCTGTTGGTCCAATGGTGCAGGGATTGAATAAACCATTTTTTGATCTTAGCCGCGGCTGCAGTGTTGACGATATTGTTAATACTGCTTCAATAGCAGCGTTGATGGTTTAAGGGTAAGTCCCTGATATTCACTATAGAGGAATAACTATATCTACCTTGCTGGGAGTAATGTTTTTATTTATGTTTTCGCCCCAAAAACGAAATCATTAAAACTATATGATATTATTACTAGCAGCTGTTATAGACTTAATTTTCAACATTCCCTTCGGTTACTGGCGGGCAAATACCAAAAGGTTTTCTGTTCAGTGGTTTTTATCTATTCATTTGCCAATACCTTTGGTAATCCTTTTAAGAATTTACTCTGGCATCGGTTTCGAACTTATCACTTACCCAATAATGGTTTCAGCATATATACTCGGACAGTACATCGGTGCAAAATATTATTCAAAACGGAAGTTATCAGGATTTGAACCAATTAGTTCCTGCCTGGTAATGGACGTTTATAGAAGAAATAAATAATTTATCAAAGGTTTAGTATGAAATATGAGTTGCTTAAAATATTATCACTTTCAATTGTTATTATAGTTTATTCTGGTGGATTACAAAATTATTATTCCCAAAATAATAATGGGCAAGATTTGG
>CAZPSY010000038.1:0-11939 GCA_964589295.1 uncultured Ignavibacteriaceae bacterium | reverse complement strand
GCTAAGCTTTACCAGGAAATAAAAGTTGGCGAAATGAAACAGAATGTTTATTTCGATGGCGAACGCGGGATGATGATTATTGGAGATAATAATATTGAGATTGAAAAAAAGGAACTTGAAAAACTTAAAGTTGAAGCAACTATGAATCTGCTGCTCGATCCGGAATCTTACGGACTTAAGATAAACTTGGCTGGGATTGAGCAGGTTGACAGCATTGATTGCTACATAGTAAAGATTGTTTTGCCTTCAGGACTAAGATGGCAACAATTTTATAGTATCGAAACAGGTTTTAAAATAAAAGAAATTAAAGAGCTTCATACCGAACAGGGTTTATTTGAGCAGGAATCTTTTTACTCCGATTACAGGAAAGTTGACGAATTAAAATTTCCTTTTAAGATTGTACAAAATATGGGAATGCAAAAGCTGGAACTAAATGTTAGCAGCATAAAGCTGAATACCGGCATTAGTGATGAAACTTTTGAAATACCGGAATAAATTTGACAGACTCTGCGAAAAGAAAATATTCGGCGATAGTCTTTGATCTTGGAAACGTTCTTATTCCTTTTGATTATAACATTTTAATAGAAAAAATTAATGCGGTTGAATCTGGTCTCGGTAACAAATTTTATGAATATTACAGATCGAATTACAGCATCCATCGCGATTTTGAAAGAGGATTTATTTCAGAAGATGAATTTGTAAATAAGATGTTAGGTGTTTTAGAAAACCGAATTGATGCAAATACATTTTGTAATTACTATGCGGATATATTCAGAGTAAATGAAGAAGTCGCTTCATTGCTTCCAATCCTTAATAATAATTATAAACTCTTCTTACTCTCCAACACTGATTCAATACATCAAAAGTATGGCTGGCAAAAATATGATTTCTTAAAACATTTTGATAAACTTATTCTTTCACACGAAGTTGGAGCGGTTAAACCTGATGAGAAAATTTACCGAGCTGTTGAAGAAGCTTCCGGCTATCCTTCCGAAGAGCATATTTTTATTGATGATATTGAAGAATACGTAAATGCGGCAAAATCATTAGGATGGGATGGTATTCTTTTTAAGGATTATAATTCTTTAATTGAGGAATTGAAAATTAGGGAACTCGTAAATTCGGTTTCCTGACTCCTGTTTTCTTTCTTCAACGGGAAGAGTATATTTTCTGATAAAGATAATAACTTTGTAATATCAAAATAAAATTAATAGGAATTTATAGTGGATTTTGAAATAAAACACGATGCGGAACAAAATAGGTTCGTATCTTATGTTGAAGGGTATGAAGCAGTGGTTGAATACACATTAAAAGATAATGTAATAGAACTATACAGAACCTTTACACCGCCTGAACTGCGTGGGAAGGGCGTTGCAGGAAAGCTGGTAAAATTTGCTCTTGAACATGCAAAAGAAAATACCCTGAAAGTCATCCCTACTTGTTCTTATGTAAAGGGATATATTGAAAGACATGAAAACTATAAAGAATTGCTTGCTGAATAATCATTCCAGGGATAGTTAAAATGCAAAATAAAATAATTCACGTTATAAAAAGAAGCGGTGCAATTGTACCCTTTAAAAAAGAACGCATCGCTAACGCAATTTACCGTGCTGTTGTTGCCGTGGGCGGCAGAGATAAACATAAAGCAGAAGAGCTGTCCGAACAAGTGGTTAAAATTCTTACTGAGAAATTTTCTGACAAAAGCATACCAACTATTGAAGATGTTCAGGATATTGTTGAAAAAGTTTTAATTGAAAACGGACATTCCACAGTTGCCAAGGAATTTATTCTATACCGGGAAGAAGCAGCCAAGCGCAGAGATAGCGAGGGAAGGTTAACTTCAAAGTTAAATGAAAATGTTCCCTGGGCAAAGGTCTGGCGTAACCTGGATTGGGCAGTAGCACATAATCTGCATACAGTTGATGCGCTGAATAACCGGATTGCAAACGGAGAGTTTCCTCAAATAGTTAATGAATCCGAAAGACTTTATGAAGATGATGTTACGCTTTGTTCAGAGTTGATTATTGAGCGCCTGAAAGATCTGAGAATGATAATGATTAGCGGTCCTTCATCTTCAGGCAAAACTACTACAACAATAAAGCTTGAACAAAAATTAATTAAGAAGGGTTACAAATTTAAAGTTCTTAATGTCGATCATTATTTTTTCGATCTTGAATTACATCCCAAAGATGAATTTGGCGATTACGATTTTGAAACCCCGCATGCACTCGATCTTCAACTAATTAATGAACACCTGGTAAAATTGAGTGATGGAGAGGAAGTTTTAATTCCCGCATATGATTTTAAATCGGGTACGCGAAAACTAAATGTTACACCTATGAAGCTTGAAAAAGATGAGCTTTTATTAATTGATAGTCTACATGGTCTCTATCCTGAATTCAGTAAAGACATTCCTGATGATATTAAATTTAAATTGTACCTTGAACCTTTATTACAAATGAAGGATAAAGAAGGTAAGTATATTCGGTGGACTGACTTAAGACTCATCAGGAGAATGTTAAGAGATTCTGTTCACCGTGCTTACAACCCGCAGCAAACTTTAGAACACTGGCACTATGTCCGTTCAAGTGAAATGCGAAATATTATTCCATATTCCAATAGCGCAGATTTTATAATCAGCAGCGGAATGCCTTATGAACTTCCTCTTTATGCACACCGATTATTAAAAAGTTTTGCAGAGTGGGATGAAAAATATAAAGACGATCCACTTAAAACAGATGCTTACGAAAGAGCTGCAAGGTTATACAAAATTTTAAAGTCTGTAACTCCCGTTTCGGATGATTCGCCGGTGCCTGGCAACTCAGTTATGCGTGAGTTTATTGGCGGCAGTACTCTTGAATACTAATCAATTGAATATGAAAATGTTTCTCATCATATTATTTTAAGATACCCGCTTATAATTCTTAAATTATCAAGATAGCATAGAAACCTGATTTGCATAAATCGCTATACATTATTGTGAACAATTATATTCATATCTATACAAAATTATTTGTAATAAGTGTGGTTTTATCTTTTTTTGTAAGTTTTTAAAGGGGAACAATTATTGCACCCATTTCATCTAAACCTGAAAACAGGTTATCTAAATTCAATCATCAATTATAATGAAGGATTAGAGGATGATTCCCGGTAGAAATAAATTTTTAGTCAGAGTTATTATTTTATCCGTTTTTTTATCAGCTCTACATTTTTCTCTTGCTCAATATAATTCTCAGAACACAAAACCTGATGCTTCCGGAAATAAAAACGGATACGAGCATTACAGATCAGGCAACTCCACATTAAGCGATGCTTCAGATAGAAATGATAACAGATACAACAAGAAAGATGATAATTTTACAGAGTGGTTCGAAAAGAAGAACAGGTATGATAGAAAAGATGACAAACGTGATAAAAATGATTATTATGACCGCGGAGATAGAAAAGATGATCGTAAAAGGAATGATAATTACAGAAAAGAAAGAAACAATGACCGCAACAAAAAAGATTCGGAGAATTATTTTCATGTAGATAGATCAGGCAGAACGTTATGGGATGGGAAACACTGGGATATTGATGACTACCCGCTTAAAGTTTATGTAAAGGAATCATCCTCAAGGTATTATAAATCAGTTTATAAAGATTATGTTGATTACGCATTTGATGTTTGGAACAAGGCTGACAAAAGGATCAATTATACATTTGTAAACTCAAGCCGTGATGCTGATATTTCGGTTATCTTTGTTGAAGACCTGGGTAGAAAATATGAGGAGAACTATTTGGGTTTAACTGAATATGATATGAACAGGGATAACGAAATAGAGTTTTCTAAAATCCAGATAAGTTTAATTAAATTTTCAAATGAAAAAGTTTCCGACGGTGAAATTAAAGCAACAATAATTCATGAACTTGGGCATGCTTTTGGTTTAGGGCACAGCGACTCTGAATCAGATATAATGTACCCTTATATTGATTCCGACCATTCCGGGAAGATGACTTATGACGAGCTTTCGCGTGGTGATAAAGAAGCAATAGAAGATGTTATTGATCTTAGTGAAAATGAACTATATGTTTGGAAGTAAATCTCAATAGTAGAGACACATTTACCCTGAGAGCAGACAGATTTCAATGTGTCTCTGCATACCTCACAATTGCCTACTTTCTATAATTCCACTAACAACCTACTTTTATAATTGTAAAAAGGATGACAAATCACTTTAATATCTAATCTTATTTTTAGGTATTAATTTTTCATTTAAAATGAATTTTAAATTAGATGAAATAAACATAATTAAAACTCTGCAATTGTTTGGAAATGGAATATTTGTGTGATGTTGCACATCTTTTTATTATCAACAAGATTTTGAGCGAATAGTTTTATATATTTATAAGCAAATCACTTCTGAAAACGAAATAATAAATTACTAATTATGAATATAACTGATACAGATCAGGCAAAATCAACAACTCTGAGCCAGGCAACTGAACTGCCTGTAAGAGAGGAGTTAATTAATCACTATAGTAAAATCAGGAGGTTTACCGAAACGCTTTGTGAGCCGCTTGAGACTGAAGATTATGTTATTCAATCGATGCCGGATGTAAGCCCCACGAAATGGCACATTGGACATACAAGCTGGTTTTTTGAAGCATTCGTACTCGGAAATGCTGATTCAAATTATAAGTCTATTCATCCACTATATACTTATTTGTTCAACTCATATTATATACAAATTGGTGAGAGGTGGGACAGACCTAACAGGGGGTTGCTTTCAAGACCAACCGTAAAAGATATTTATGAGTACAGAAAATTTGTAGATAACAATGTTATAGAGTTTATAAAGAATTGTAATGAAAAACTTTATAAAGAATATGCCCCAATTATTGAAATCGGAATAAACCACGAACAACAACACCAGGAATTACTTCTTACAGATATAAAACATGTTTTATCATTCAATCCGCTTAATCCGGTTTATTCAGCAAAAGAAATTGTAAGCGGGGATGACGTTCAGAAAATGAATTGGAAAGAATTTGATGGTGGTGTTTTTGAGATTGGAAATGACGGAAGCAGTTTTACTTATGATAATGAAACGCCAAGACATAAAGAATTTATCAATCCTTTTAGTATTGCAAACCGTTTAGTAACAAATAATGAGTATATAGAATTTATTGAAGATGGTGGATATAAAAACGCTCCCCTATGGTTATCGGATGGCTGGGCAGCAATTGAAAACGATGATTGGAAAGCTCCCCTTTATTGGGAAAAGAAAGATGGTGAATGGTGGAACTTCACTTTAAATGGTTTCAGAAAAGTGAATCCTGCAGAACCTGTAACTCACATTAGCTATTATGAAGCAGATGCCTTTGCAAGCTGGAAAGATACCCGTCTTCCTACTGAAGCTGAATGGGAAGTTGCAGCGGGAGCTCTTCAATACAAAGGAAATTTTGTTGAAACACTAAATTTCCATCCTGTTCCTTTACAAAGTGATCATGATGAATTAAACCAGATGTATGGTGATGTTTGGGTGTGGACGAGAAGTTCATATTCACCTTATCCCGGTTACAAAACTTTACCTGGGGCATTAGGGGAATACAACGGAAAATTTATGAGCAGCCAGATGGTTTTGCGCGGTGGTTCATGTGCAACTTCCAAAACGCATATAAGAAATACGTACAGAAATTTCTTTCCTCCACATTCGCGCTGGCAGTTTATGGGGATTAGATTAGCAAAAGAGATAGAGAAATAATTTGAGTATACAAATGCAAGACACCTTACATATTGAAACACTTGATGAAGTAATTAACGGACTTAGCAAACCACAAAAATCTTTACCAAGTAAATTATTTTATGATGAGAAAGGTTCGCAGTTATTTGATGAAATTTGTGAATTGGAAGAATATTATCCTACGCGCACCGAAGTAAAAATAATGAGTGATAATATTGAGGAAATTGCATCATATATAGGGGATGAATGTCTGCTTGTTGAACTTGGCAGCGGCAGCAGCGTAAAAATACGATTACTAATAGATCATCTTCCAACACTTGTAGCATACGTACCTGTTGATATTTCTTCAGAACATTTATTAAAATCAGCGGATAATCTTAAAGCAGATCATCAACAATTAGTTGTGCATCCTTTTATTGCCGATTACACAAAGGATTTTTCACTTCCAAAAATTAGTGAGCCCTACAAAACAATAGATGCATTTTATCCAGGATCTACAATTGGAAATTTTACTCATGAAGAAGCAAGATCTTTTTTAAGCAGGATTGCTAAAACCTGTGGTAAGGAAAGCGGTTTGCTTATTGGAGTTGATCTGAAAAAAGATAAAAATATTTTAAACGCTGCATATAACGATAAGAAAAATGTGACTGCCGAATTCAACCTGAATGTGTTAAACCATTTAAACAATTTACTTGGTGCAGATTTTAATTTGAATAAGTTTAAACATCACGCTTTTTATAACGAAGAGTTTGGAAGAATTGAGATGCACTTAGTAAGTAATGAAAAACAGAATGTGCAGATCAAAAACTACTCTTTCTCTTTTAAGGAAGATGAAACAATCTTAACAGAATATTCTTATAAATATAGTCTTGAAGATTTTGAACAAGTAGCATCAGGAATTTATAAAGTTGAAAAGGTCTGGGTAGATGAAAAGAAATTATTCAGCGTTCAGTTTTTGAGAGCTATTTAACAGTTAATAATTCACACCTATTTTCCGCAGAACCCTTACCTTTCATTTCGAATATTCATAATTTGTATAACAATTTATTACAATTATATGCACCCCGGCTAAGGAGATGAAACAATGAAAACTACCGCAGCATTTTTTACAGGTATATTCCTCATCATTTCATTCTGCTCTGTTTTTCCACAAGAGAAAAATGACAAAGGTATATTTGTTGAACCAAAAGATGGCTTCTATAAAAACGAAATTCAAAAAGGTATAGAAGATTTTAATAAATCAGAAAAGGTGCCGGGTAGTAGATTCAAAATGAATTTTTTCGGAATGGATCTACCTAAATCCATTACAGAGTTTAATAGTTATTGGTATAATGAGCCGGTTTCGCAGGGAAACACGGGCACTTGTTGGTGTTTTTCAACAACATCTTTTTTTGAATCTGAAGTTTACAGATTACACAGTTTAGAAGTGAAACTCTCTGAAATGTACACTGTCTATTGGGAATATGTTGAAAAGGCAAGAAGATTTATGCAGCAAAGAGGAAACTCTGATTTTTCTCAAGGATCCGAGGCAAACGCTGTTACAAGGATATGGAAAATGTATGGGGTTATTCCAGCAGAAGCTTACACAGGTATGATGCCGGGACAGAAATTTCATGATCATTCTAAAATGTTTGATGAGATGAGATCATATTTAATGAACGTAAAAGAGACTAATGCCTGGGATGAGGATAAAGCCATAGTAACAATAAAAGCAATAATGAATCATTATATGGGTGAACTTCCTGCAGAAGTAACCGTAGATGGGAAGAAATTCACTCCAAAAGAATACCTTGAAAATTATCTCAAGCTAAATCTTAATGATTATGTTGATATACTTTCATATATGCAGCAGCCATATTACGAGCAGGTAGAATATGAAGTGCCTGATAACTGGTGGCATAACAAAGATTATTATAATGTACCGTTGGATCAGTTTATGTTTGCTCTTAAAAATGCAATAGAGAACGGTTATACGATGTCTATTGGTGGAGATGTTTCTGAAGCGGGTTACGACGCGTGGCATAAAGTGGGAATCATACCGACTTTTGATATCCCTTCCGAATATATTGATGAGAATGCAAGGCAGTTCCGGTTCAGCAATAAAACAACAACTGATGATCATGGAATTCATCTTGTTGGTTATATGGAGAAGGATGGGAAAGACTGGTTTATGATAAAAGATTCCGGCTCCGGCTCAAGGAATGCAGGCGATAAAGGATACTATTTTTATCACGAAGATTATGTTAAGTTAAAAATAATGGATTTTATGGTTCACAAAGATGCGGTGGAGAACTTATTAAAGAAATTCCAGGAGCAGATACAATAGAATTTTGGATTTAGGGGTTTAATTTATTAAACCCTGCCAACTAATCCTGCGGCGGCATCCCCATTTGCGCCCATTCTTCTTTTGCAGGACCATAAACACCAGGCACTTTCAAACCTGCCATCCTCAATAATACCGTAAGCTGCGCGCGATGGTGGATTTGATGATTTACTAAAACCGAAAGAACTTTTCCCTTCTTCCATGTTTGCCCGTATAATTCAATATCTTCTTTTAAGCTATCATCATTCCACCCACTTGTAACGGCTTTAAGCATTCCATCGGATGATCTTTTGTACTCATCGCAGATATGTTTTGCAGTGGAGGGGATAGGTGCATCTTCAGGAGTGGCATCAAATTTAAGTCCTGTGCGCTGTACCATTTCACCAAGAGTGGTAACTATATGCCAGGCAATTTTTCCCGGGGTGCGAACATTATCATTAAACTTTTTCTTTAGTGAATCATCTGTAAGTTGATTCAAAACTTTAAGCGTAGATTCAGATTCGTATTTCCAGTCTTCCTCAATATTTTTAATTTTGTTGTACATTTTATAACCACCATATTCCTTTATGAAATTTCATTAAATCTTCTCTCCTCTCAACAATCTCAATGATAACTTTTATAACTCCCTGAAACCTCAATTCTTCTTCACTATCAAAATTTTTAGTACGACCCATAAATACAGATTTTTTTCTTCCGCTTAATTCTATTTCACAAAATGTATCGTAAAAACTTCCAATCACTGTTATTTGTCCTTGTTCATTAGGTTCATACTTAAATCGAATAATAGTATCAGGAAGTTCGAAAAAATTATTTTTATTTACTGCTTCAATTATACTTTGCTGTTCTCCGAAACTTAAAAAGAATGGCACTTTATGATTCTCTGTTTCAGAATTACTCCCATAGTAGTAATTTTCGAAGGTGTTAAGTGTATCAGCATAAATATTGCAATTGAGTTTAATTATTTTTTCGACGTCACTAAACAAAATGGTTTGGCTAGCACAACCAGCAATAAACAGAAGAAGAAATATTATTAGTGATTTCACGTTTTCACCTATTTCAAACTTATTAAGATCTCTCTCAATTTAATTAAATTTTCTGTCCAATCTTTCTGCTTTGCCTTTTCCTTTTCAATAACTTCTGCAGGTGCGTTATTTACAAATTTTTCGTTAGCGAGTTTTTTTTCAATACCAATCAGTGATCCTTGCAACCGTTTAATTTCCTTTTCTAATCTTTCTCTTTCTTTATCAAGATCAATCAACCCCTCCAACGGAATGTAGAGTTCAATATTCTTTACAATTGCAGATGCTGACGCTTTTGGTTTTTCAACATCTGCTCCAACAGAAGTTTCATCAACTTTGGCAAGCTTTTTTATATAATCAATTTGGTGAGTGCTAACTTCTGATGATTTTATTATCAAGTTGATTTTTTTACCGGGAGGAATGTTCATCTCACCGCGAATATTTCTAATAGCAGTAACAATACTCTTAACAGTTTCCATTTCACTTTCTGCAGAAGGTTTTATAAGTGTGTTATCCAATTGTGGATAAGCAGCGGTGGATATGCTCTCGCCTTCTTTTCTATTCTTGATTAGCTGCCACAGTTCTTCAGTAATAAACGGCATAAACGGATGAACAATTTTCAACAGCCCTTCAAATATTAATAATGCTCTCGTTAATACTGCAGATTTAACTTCTTCATCATCAGCGTAAAGTCTGTTCTTAATCATCTCAATGTACCAGTCGCAGAAATCATTCCATACAAACGAATAAATAATTTTAGTTGCGTTGTTCACTTCAAAATTATCATAAGCATCCTTTAGAAGCGCCAGAGTATGATTGAATTGAGATAAAATCCATTCATCTGCAAAATCGATGTGTTTATCTTTTAGCTCCTCTTTAACAGGAATAGATTGTGCGTTCAATAAAAGAAATCTACCTGCATTCCAAATTTTGTTTGCAAAGTTTCTTCCAAAGTCACACTTATCAACAGAGAAAAGTACATCCTGCCCAAGTGGTGCAAGGTAAAGTATTGTAAAGCGAAGAGCATCTGCGCCGTAATCTTTTATCACATCTAAAGGATCTGGTGAGTTACCGAGCGATTTGCTCATCTTTTTTCCCTGTGCATCACGGATAATACTTGTAAAGTAAACATCGCTGAAAGGAATTTCTTTCCTGAAGTGCATTCCGGCAATAATCATTCTTGCAACCCAAAAGAAGATGATATCCGGTGCTGTAACAAGTGTGGTCGTTGGATAGTAATAATCTCTCTCCTCTTCAGTTCTGAAGATTGCATGAGCCCAAAGCCAGCTTGAAGCCCAGGTATCAAGCACATCTTCTTCCTGCTTTAAGTTAGCAGACCCACAGTGCGGGCATTTTTCAGGGGGATCGGTTGATACAATTGGTTCTTTACATTCAAGTTTACAATGATCATCACCAACACAATACCATACAGGAATCCTGTGCCCCCACCAAAGCTGGCGACTAATGCACCAATCTTTTATGTTTTCCATCCAGTGGAAATATGTTTTTTCCCAATGCTTTGGGTGAAATTTTATTTTCTCATCTTTTACCACTTCCAATGCAGGCGTAACAAGATCGTCTCCGCCAGAGGCGGATCCCTGCCTGCCGGTAGGCACGGCGCCTTCGGCGGACATTTTCATAAACCACTGCTCTGATAAGTAAGGTTCGATAGGAACATTACCTCGCTCTGAGTAACCAACCTTATGTTCATAGTCTTCTATCTTTTCCATCAGCCCGTTTTCTTCAAACCATTTTATAACTTTTTTACGAGCTTCATATCTATCCAGATTTCTGAATTCTAAAGGAACGTTGCTATTTGTTGATGCGTCTTCATTAAAAATATTTATCACTTCAAGTTTGTGTCTCTGCCCCATATCGTTATCATTCACATCGTGAGCAGGTGTAACTTTAACGGCACCTGTTCCAAATTCCATATCAACATATTCATCAGCAAAGATGGGAATTTCCCTATCGGTAATAGGGAGCTTAATTTTTTTACCTATTAAATCTTTAAACCTATTATCATTCGGATTAACAGCCACGCCAGTATCGCCCAGCATTGTTTCAGGTCTGGTAGTAGCAACAATTACAAACTTATTTGAACCGACAACTGGATATTTAAAATACCAAAGCTTTCCGTTCACGGTTTTGAAATTAACTTCTTCATCCGAAATAGCTGAACGGGATGCTGGATCCCAATTAACCATCCTGTAGCCGCGGTATATCTTTCCATCGTTATAAAGTTCTACAAAAGCTTTAATTACTTCGCGGTAATAATCATCATCCATTGTAAAGCGTTCACGTTTCCAGTCGCAGCTAACACCAAGTTTTTTTAACTGCTGGATTATTATCCCGCCGTACTCTTCTTTCCATTCCTGGCAATATTTTAAAAATGCCTCTCTTCCAATCTCCTTTTTATCAAGATTTTTATCAGAAAGATATTTTGTAACCTTTGTTTCGGTTGCTATTGATGCGTGGTCAGTTCCGGGAACCCAGCAAGCGTTGTATCCCTGCATTCGTTTAAGGCGAATTAAAACATCCTGTATCGCGTTATTAAGAATATGTCCCATTGTAAGCATACCGGTAATGTTGGGCGGCGGTATTGCAATTACATACGGCTCTTTTGTTTCATCTACCTCTGAACGAAAAATATCATTATCCAGCCAGTACTTATACCATTTATCCTCTACTAGGGAAGGATCGTATGCTTTTGGTATTTCTTTTTGTTTATCAGTCATTAAAAATATTGAGTAAATATGAGGTGCAAATATAATGAAATATAAGAAGTGGTTATTTTATATACTTTTACAAATACCTTTAACTCAATCCTCAATCAAATATAAATAATTAGGAATTTTAACCTGTATGCCG
>CAZPSY010000037.1:11773-12144 GCA_964589295.1 uncultured Ignavibacteriaceae bacterium | reverse complement strand
GTTTGTTTCATCGCTCGTGTCAACCTCGGAAGCAGCAATGGGTTTAATCCCGCTTATACTAATACCGCAGGTTATACTCGGCGGGTTAATTACTTTTTTTGAAAACATGACTGTTTTTGAAAAAGTAATTGCAGCATTCCTTACAACCCGCTGGGCATTTGAAGGTATAACCATAGTAGAATATGGTGATTTTAATGAGTGGAGCATCACCGCACTTGGTTTTTCACCTGGTAACCTGTTTACAGATATCGTGGTAATTTTAGGATTTTCGGTAATCTTTTTTCTTCTTACTGCATATTCATTAAAAAGAAAAGATGTTCGTTAAAAATTTTTTCTAAATATACAAAGTGATTACTCATTAGGAGATCAAA
>CAZPSY010000037.1:8601-11673 GCA_964589295.1 uncultured Ignavibacteriaceae bacterium | reverse complement strand
AATGATTGACAATATAAGAGATTATAAAATTATCAAGAAGTTGGGCGAAGGCGGACCTGTCCGCCGTAGCTTGAATAGTAAAATAGGAGATCAAAAATGATTGACAATATAAGAGATTATAAAATTATCAAGAAGTTGGGCGAAGGCGGAATGGGCACCGTTTATCTTGCAGAAGATATTATGCTTGAACGAAAGGTGGCGCTAAAGGTCCTTAATCCGGTTCTTACAAAAGACTCTACTTTTACCGAAAGGTTTCGCCACGAAGCAAAAATACAGGCAAGTTTAATTCATCCTAATATTGTTGCACTCTACAACTATTTTCGTGAAGGTGATAACTATTGCATGGTTATGGAACATGTTGATGGTGTTACGCTAAAACATTTAATTTCAGCCACAGGCCCTATGCCGGAACAAAGAGCTGTTTGGATTTTAAACCAGTTGCTGGAAGCTGTTGGGTTTGCACATAAAAAAGGAATAATACACAGGGACATTAAACCAAGCAACGTTCTTATAACTAAAGATGATAATGTTAAAATACTTGATTTCGGAATTGCAAAAATCTTACAGGATAAAGGGCTTACAAAAACCGGAACCAAGATGGGCACGGTTTATTATATGTCGCCCGAACAGATAAAAGCTGTTAAGGATATTGACCACCGCACAGATATTTACAGTTTAGGAATCACATTATACGAAATGCTATCCGGCAGGGTTCCTTTTAATGTAGATACCGACAGCGATTTTGAAATAATGAATGAAATTGTTAGCAGTGATTTGAAAGATCCCAGAGAATATTACCCACATATCTCCAACTGGGTTGTCGATGTACTTTTTGATTCAGTACACAAAGACAGAGATAAAAGAATCCAAAATGCTGATGAATTCAGAAACCGGCTGCTTTCAAAGGAAGAAAAAACAACCGCAGCACCACCTGAGCAAAAAACAGTAATCGATATACCTAAAACTGCACCGGTAGTTAAACCTGTTGTGCCAATTAAAGAGCAGGAAGTAGTTGTTACTCCAAAAGTAGAAGCCCCGGCTGTTGTTCCACAGGTTAAACCATTAAAACCTGTAACTCCGGTTCAGAAAAAATCGCCTCTTAAAAAAATTCTTTTGTTTGGAATAATTGGACTTGCTGTAATAGCATTAATTGCTTTAGTTATAATTCCCTTATTTGATTCTGGTCCTCATCAGGCAGAGGCAATAAGATCTGCGGCAGCATTTTTATAGCATTAAGCATTAGGCGGCTGGTGTCCTGTTTTAAGCAGATCGTGAACTTCTTTAACAGGATTAAAAGTGATTTTCGGTACTTCCACAAAAACTGTTATCCAATTTGCCATCCCCCCGTTCCATAAACCTGGCAGCTCAAGCGCTTTCAATTCTTTGCCATCTTTTGATTTAATTGTTATTAAACCAGAATCCTTATCTGAAAAACGGTAAAGATCGAAAGGTTTGTTTTTGTAATCCCTTACACAGCAAATAAAATCTACAGGACTAAAGTGTGTAGCCGATTCAAATATTTCCTGTTGTTCTTTATTGTTAAATTCAATTTGAGTTGTTTCAACTACCTGCTTTGTAACTTTACCATCTTTCTCCAGAACCCAGAACGGACCACCGCCGGGATGCCCTTCTTTACTTACCATTCCACATATTCGAATCGGTCGGTTCACCAACTGGAAAAGACAATCTCTTTTATTATCGCTGCTCATCGATTTATATTCTTCTCTAATCTCAAGTTCCAACTCACTTTTTACAAAATTCTTTATCTCTTTCAGCAATTCATCAGAAATATTTTTATGTACGAGTTGAGCCAGGTAAGAACAAAGTTTTGAATGCAACTCAACCAGGTAACCGATAAGTAATTTTTTATACTTATAAGTTTCTTCCCTTAGATGATCGGGAACTAGATTATCAATATTTTTAATTACAATTATATCAGCTTGAAGATCATTCAAATTACTAAGAAGTGCGCCATGCCCGCCCGGTCTGAATACAATTTTTCCTTTTTCATCCCTGAATGGTTTATTATCGGCAGTTGCTGCAACCGTATTGGTTCTAATATTCTGAAATGAATAATTTACTTCAATTTTTTTACCTTTTTTGCTGTACTTTTCTAAAAGAGGAGTAATGATTGATTTTACGAGCTCTTCATGTTCTGCTGCTATCGTAAAATGGATGTGCGCAGGACCGTCATTTCTTTTTGTATAATTAATTGCTTCAACAAGATGTTCTTCAAAAGCAGTGCGCTCTCCATCCGCGTAATTATGAAATTTAATAGCACCTTTTGGTTTGTTTGAATAACCCAGCCCAACTGGTTCCAGCGTAAACTTTAAAATTCCTTCAAACTCACCCTGCTCTTTCAGTTTATCCAGGTTCAGTCCGGCTTGTTCAATCTTCTTTTTTAATTCATCATAAAAAGCAAAGTGTTCTAAGTTATTAATAAACTCTAAAACGGTGATACTCTCTTCATCACCTGAATTTGCAGTAATTTCTAATTCTTTTCTCTTAGTTTTTGAATTAAATAAAGCTGACTGAAGTTTTTTAAACATTCGTGAAGCCGCCCCGGAAGCGGGCACAAATTTTATTATTCTCTCATTATCTGCCGCGTTTTGGAAAAATTCAATGTAGCTGCTATACTTCTCTTCAGGAATGATCCTTATTCCATCACCAATTGTGCAAGCTCTAGCAATTCTAATCGGCGGAATCCCTTTTTCAAAAGTCTCTACCTGTTCAATAATTGTTTCAACAGGTATGTCTAATTTACCTTGTTCGGAATTTAACTCTTTTTCCAGTTTCTTTTTATATTCTTCCGTCATAATTTTATTTCAAATATTTGCACAATTTTTACAACCTAATTTTAGTGAACAAAAATAGCCAAATAAATTTATCAAATGAAAACTCTAACAAGGTTTCGGTTTCTTCTATTGAATCAGTTTTAAATATCAAGAACAAAATTCCTTTACAAAAAATTGAAGATCCGTTGATACAAAAATCGGGGATTAACCTCTTTGTTCTAAGAACAGATCTAAATCACCCAACTATTTCGGGTAATAAGTGGTACAAGCTTAAATA
>CAZPSY010000037.1:0-8501 GCA_964589295.1 uncultured Ignavibacteriaceae bacterium | reverse complement strand
TGCCGGAAGGTGGAACTAACCTGCTTGCACTAAATGGATGCAGCGAAATTGTAAACAGCATAAATATTAATTACGATTTAATTTGCTCTGCCTGCGGAACAGGAGGTACACTTGCAGGAATCATAGCAGGATTAAACGGAAGTAAAAAAGCACTCGGTTTTTCTGTGCTTAAAGGTGCAGATTTTCTTAAAACTGATGTTGAAAAGTTAATATCAGATTATTCAGGTAAAGATTTTCCTAACTGGCAGATGAATCAAAATTATCATTTTGGAGGATATGCAAAAACCAACGAAGAACTTTTAAGATTTGTTATGCGGTTCAGAGAAGTTAATAATATACCAATTGAACCTATATATACTGGTAAAATGTTTTATGGAATTTATAAACTTTCTGAAGAAAATTATTTCAGAAAGGCAGAAACGATTATAGCGATTCATTCAGGCGGGTTGCAGGGGCTTGCAGGTTTAAACGAACGAATCAAAAAAAGGTATCCTGATTTTGTTATTTAATTAAATATTAATATAAAAATATTTCCACGTACAATTTTTCTAATTAAAATCGATAAGTAATCCACTTTTAGCGGGAACAAATTTATAATAATTGTTAAAATCCTTACCTTATAACTAAAAATTTTAAATACGGTGGGTAATACTGGTTAAACAGAATCTACTTATTTTTAGAAGCATTTTTAATCACAATTTTGGAAGAGCGGATTGTTTTTTATACTTAAGAAGAGAATTTTATAATTAAAAGAAAGACCCCAAAAACAAAATGAATGCGGGTAAGAAAAAAATAACCCCTGATAATTTACAGCAAGATTTGTCTTTATACAGACGCATCTTTACTAACTCGTATGATTGTATTGCTATTTTAAATTCCGAAGGAGAGTACCTGGAACAAAATGCAGCTCATCAAAAGTTATTTGGTTTAACAGATTTTGATATTATGGGTGAATCACCTTCGGTAATTTTTGGAGAAGAAAGATTCAAAAAAATAATAGACAAGCTAAAAGAAAAAGGGGCTTACACAGGAGAAGTTGATGTTGCTGATAAAAGCGGAGAAAAGTTAACAGCTACACTTACCGCTTTTGCTTTAAGAAAAAATGGTGTGGAGCCGATTAATTATGTTTATATTTTAAGAAGTGCAACTAATGAGCAGGGCGTTGATGAGGAGTTAAAAAAATCGGAGCATAAATACAGGCAGCTGATAGAAAAGTCACTCCAGGCAATTATTATCATCCAGGATTCTAAAATAGTTTACACAAATAAATCCTTTTCCAGGATATCAGGTTATTCAGTTGAGGAACTTCTTTCTTTTACACCAAATGAAACGGTGAACCTTGTACATCCTGACGACCAGAAGATGATTTGGGGAAATCTTAGAAAAAGAATGGATGGACTTGATATCCCTCCGCATTACCAGTTTAAAGGAATAAGTAAAGATGGAAGTGCTAAGATATTAGACCTTTATGCGAGTGACACTGAGTTTGAGGGAAAGCCTGCAATTCAGGGCTTTATACTGGATATAACCGACCAGGTAGAAGCACAGAATAGTATAAATAAAAGGACAAATTTCATTGAAACGATTTTGAACAATTTACCATTAGGTATAGCCGTTAATGAAATAAATTCAGGCAAATCTACTTTTATTAACAAGGAGTTCCAGGAAATTTCAGGCTGGACTAAAAAAGAAATCCCGAACTTAAGAAAGCTTTTCAAAAAGGCTTTAAACAATCCTGGACAAGGAAAAAACATATCCAATAAAATCAGGTCAGACATAAAAGAGAAAAAACCAGAAAATTTATTTTGGGATAATATCGAACTTGAATCAAAAACAGGTGACAAAAAATACCTGTCTGCTAAGACTATTCCCTTATATGATCAAAACCTGATAATATTAACAGTACAGGATATTACCGAAAGAATAACAGCAGATAAACAAATTCAACATTCACTTAAAGAAAAAGAGATATTGCTCAGGGAAGTTCATCACAGAGTGAAAAATAATCTTCAAACTATCTCAAGCTTACTCGATTTACAGGCAGAATCTATAAAAGATTCGGCAGCACTGGAAGCTTTTAGAAGCAGCCAAAGCAGGATAAGATCTATGGCATTAATTCATGAGCGCTTATATAAATCCGAAAATCTTTCCCGTATAAAAGCGCAAGAGTATATTAAAAATCTTATTGATTACCTGGAAGCAACTTACGATTCGCAGGCAGGGAATATTAAGTTAAAGACCAACGTTCAGAATATACTGTTAAACCTGGATACTGCTATACCTTGTGGATTAATTATCAACGAGCTTGTTTCTAATTCTATGAAATATGCTTTCCCGGGGGAACAAGCTGGAACAATAGAAGTTTCGTTGTTGGTAAGCAGCGCTGATAGTATAAGTTTGTCGGTTAAGGATGACGGGATTGGTATTCCGGCTGATTTAACTATAGAAAATTCTCCTTCACTTGGTTTGCAGCTTGTTTATCTTCTTGCAAAGCAAATTAACGGAACTTTAATTACAGAAAGAGAAAATGGTACCCGGGTAGAATTAGTATTTCCTAAACTTTCGATGTTCGAGGAAGTTGTTAGTGAATAAGATAGTCAATAAAGTACAAATATTATTTTAATCTCTTATTCCAATTTATTAGGATAATAAATGACAGACACAAAAATTCTTATTGTTGAAGATGAAGTAATAGTTGCCAGGAATATTGAGAAAAGATTAATCAGTGCCGGTTACAAAGTTGCCGGTCTCGCATCTTCCGCAGAAGAGGCAATTGAACTGGCTGCGTCACTTAAACCCGACCTTGTATTGATGGACATCAAACTTAAGGGAAAAATGGATGGAATTGATGCGGCAAATGCTATCCGGAAATCATACCGACTTCCAATAATCTATCTCACTTCTTATGCTGATGAAGAAACATTTCAGCGGGCTAAAATAACTGAGCCGTTCGGTTACCTTATAAAACCGTTCGAATTAAAAGAGCTGAAACGGACGGTTGAAATGGCTCTTTATAAAAGCAAAATTAACAATGAACTGCTGGAAAATCAGCAGCGCTACGAGATTGCTGTGCATGCAGGTAAAACAGGTGTGTGGGAATTCTGGCCAAATGAAAAAAAATATTTTTCCGATGAAAACCTAAAAACGCTTTACGGTTTTAAAGAAGATGAATTGGCAGATAACTCAGATGATTGGTCTAATCTTGTTTACGAAGAAGACCGGGCTGAAATGGATGAAAAATTCCAGAATTTTTTAATAAGTAATAATAATGAATTCCTGCTGGAACATCGCATTTATAAAAAGAACGGCTCAATAGGATGGGTAATTGATCGTGGAGTTTTATTTCAACCCACTAACGAAAAACCGCTCCGTTTAATTGGAACCACTACCGATATTACTGAATTCAAAGAAGCTGAATTGGCATTGATAAAAAGTGAAGAAAGATTCAGGAATACTTTTGAAAATGCAGGAATCGGAATGGCAATTCTTGCACCAGATGGGCACTTTACAAAAGTGAATAATTCTTTTTGTGAAATGATCTCTTATAAATCGCCGGAACTGCTGCAAATGTATTTAAGAGATATAACCCACCCGGCAGATCTTGAAAAAACTATACAAATGAAAGTGGCGCTGCTAAAAAATAAAGGTGAGGGAAGCCGGAACCTGGAAATAAGGTATATGCATAAAAGTGATGAGACAATCTGGACTTCAACCACATTATCGCTAGTAAGAGATTTTGAAGAGAAGCCGCTCTATTTTATTTCGCAGGTACAGGATATTACAATAAGGAAGAAAGCTGAAGAACAATTAGAACGTTATGCCGATGAGTTGAAGACACTTAATCAATCCAAAGATAAATTTTTCTCAATCATCTCTCACGATTTAAGAAGCCCCTTTAACGCACTGCTTGGTATAACAGAATACATGGCAGAATATTATAAAGATATGAGTCCCGATGAGGTAAAAGAATCAGTTAATAATATTTACAGATCGTCCACAAAACTTTATAACTTAATACTAAACTTGTTGGAATGGTCACGATTGCACACTGGAAGAATGGAAGTTGAGAAAACCAGCTTAAATCTTAACGATGCAGGCAACGAAGCACTGAATCTTCTAAATGAAAATGCAGCTGCCAAAAAAATAGATCTCATTAATAAAATAAATAAAGATATATATGTAACCGCTGATAAATATATGATTGATACTGTGTTTCGAAACCTTGTTTCAAACAGCATTAAATTTACAAACCCGACCGGATACATTATCCTTAATGCAGAAAGGGTGGCTAACATGGTTGAAGTATCGGTTGAAGATAATGGAATTGGAATTGGTGAGGAAAGTCAGAATAAAATTTTCCGGATTGATGCACAATATCACAGGGAGGGCACGGAAAATGAAAAAGGGACAGGTTTGGGATTAATACTCTGTAAAGAGTTTGTTGAAAAAAATAACGGCACAATCAGAATTGAAAGTAAAGAAAATGAGGGAAGTAAATTTATTTTTACAGTTCCTCTTTCTAAAAGTTAACCACTTTTTATCCCGTGCGTTGTTACAATATTTCACGTCGTTAAAAATCCATAATAAAAATTTATATTCTCACTCATATTATTTACTTTTAACTTGACATATAAAAATTGCTTAGCATTTTTATTAAAAATCTTAATTTATTTGGATTTCCAAACTGAAAATAACTCAATAATTTAAAACTAATCTTAAGTCTGTCCTATGAATGATCTACTAATTGTATTTATCGGTCTCGGTATAATGCTTTATATCTTTTTTGTTCTCGGCACTGCAAGAAATGCAATAATAAAAGGATTCAACGGAGTATTATGGTTCTTCTTTTCTATAATAATTCCACCAATAGCTTTCACGGCAGTAATGATTATAAATAGTAACAATAGCAATGAAAAGAGAGAGTATAATTTCCTGGAAAAAATTATAATGGATCTTTCACAGCCCTTTGTTGACCTTGCACATACTTCCCGTGCATTGCTGGGTGTTAATATCTCATACGTGCTGGAAGGATTGACTTACTTTGGTGTGGTTGGTTTACTAGCAATATTTTTCAACGATTTTATCGGATTAGATGATATTGATGCCGGGAGGATGGTTGGCTTTCTTACTGCCGGAATTACAATAGCAATGCTATTCCTTGGCGCTACAGTTGATTGGATAGGATTAAGAAAGTCCCTTTTAATTTCCCTTTCGCTAATGCTGGTAGGAAGAATATTATTAACTATGTCTCCGGATATTGGCATTTCAGGATTGTGGAACTCTGCTCATATTTTATCAATGCTTGGAATAATGGGCATTATTCTTGGCTACGGAATTTACCAGCCGGCATGCTATGCTGGAGTTAAACAGTTAACAAATGAAAAAACTTCAGCTATGGGTTACGCAATGCTTTATGCTTTGATGAATTTGGGAGGATTTCTTCCGGGAATTATATCTCCACCGATTAGAAAAGCATTTGGGATACCAGGAGTGTTTTGGGTTTACGTTGTTTTAACGGTATTTGGTATAGGGGCGGTTTATTTTATCATTACAAAAAAAGCAATGGAAAAAGCTGTAAGGCAAGCCAATGAAGATATAAAGGGTGAAAAGAAGGAGGAAGAAAAAGATGAGATGGCTGATATGTCAAAGAAAGAAAAGCTTGTTTATTATTTTAAAAACTTTCCTTTAAAGGATATGCGCTTCCTATACTTTGTTTTCATTTTAATTTTTGTACAAACGCTTTTTGCACACAACTGGTTAACACTGCCACAATATACAAGCCGTGCCTTCGAAGGTTTTGTTAGCGACAATTTTGAATTCTTCGTGAACCTTAACCCGATTTTAATTTTTATACTTGCACCTATGGTAACTGCTTTGACTGCAAAAAAAGATACGTATAACATGATGATTATTGGAACATTTGTTATGGCGGCTCCAACTTTCATACTTGCATTTGGTCCTAACTTTTACACATTGATGGGATACCTTATATTCATGACACTCGGCGAGGCAATGTGGCAACCACGGTTTTTACAGTGGGTTGCTGATATCGCACCAAAGAATATGACAGGAATATATATGGGCATTGGACAGTTTCCATGGTTTTTAACAAAAGTTATTACGTCAATATATTCGGGGTGGTTTCTGATGAACTACTGTCCGGCAGATACACTACCTTCTGAGATGAATACAGAAACAATGTGGCTCATTTATGGTGCGATTGCCATGATTAGCCCAATTGGGTTGATATTAGCTAGAAAATGGATGATAAAAGGTTTTAAAACTAAAGCTTAAAAATATAATCCTGTTATTATGAACGATTTGACGCGCATTGAAGAGAAGCTTAGCAAATCGGATATGCTATTCAGCCAGCTGTGGGAAATTTCTGTTGATGGTATGCGGTTGACCGATGAAGACGGAATAATAATAATGGTTAATGATGCATACTGCCGCATAGTTGAACTTAGTAAAGATGAATTAGTTAACAAACCCTTTTCTAATGTTTATCATTCCTCCGAGCAGGAAAACGTTCTTTCAATGTACAAACAGGATACATTGAATAACGCTATCAAAACTCACTTCGAAAGAGAAAACACACTTTGGAATAGCAAGAAAAGATGGTTCGAATTTTCTAATTCTTTCCTAAACATTCCCGATTCCGGAAAAATTACTTTAAGCGTTATAAAAGACATTACGAAAAGAAAAAGAAGTGAACTTGAACTGGTTGAGAACGAAAAAAAATTCAGGATGCTCTTTAATAATGCCAACGATGCAGTTTTTGTTACGCAGTTTACAGAAGATAAAGCTTACGGCGATTTTATAGAAGTGAACGATATTGCATGTAAACGATTGGGTTATACAAAAAAGGAATTTCTCAGTCTCAGCCCTTCAGCCATTGTTGAACCGAAATATATTGAGGAATTTAACAGCTGGATGGAAAGACTTCTAACAGATAACCATGTTATTTTTGAAATTGTACACAAGGCAAAAGATAAAAGACTTATCCCGGTTGAAATAAGCTCACATCTTTTCAATTACGAAAACAAGTTAACCATCCTTTCTATTGCCAGGGATATAACTGAAAGAAAACAAGCGGAAGAAAAATTAAAACGTACAAGTCTTGTTTTAAGAAATCTTGCTTCACATTTACAGACAGTAAGGGAAGATGAACGCAGTATGATAGCTAGAGAAGTGCACGATGAACTGGGACAGGTTTTAACGGTTCTTAAAATTCATGTTTCTCTTCTCTCAAATAAATTAAAAGAAGACCAGGTGGTTCTTAAAGAAAAGATAAACACTATTTTAAAATTCATTGATGATACTGTTGAAACTGTTCAAAGAATAACATCAAAATTAAGACCTGGAATACTTGATGAATTGGGTCTCGTACCTGCAATAGAATGGCAGACAGAGGAATTCAAAAAAGTAACCGGGATTCAGTGTTCAATATCTTTACCTTCTTACGAAATTAAACTGGATGAGGATAAATCAACTGCCATCTTCCGCATTTTCCAGGAAGCTTTAACTAATGTAGTGCGGCACGCATCTGCAAAAAGAGTTTCAGTTATTATAAAAACAATTAGTAAATATTTACTTTTAGAAGTGACCGATAACGGTTTTGGGATTTCAAACGAACAGGTAAAAAATCCTAAATCGCTAGGTATAATTAGCATGAAGGAAAGAGCGTTAATCCTCGGCGGAGAAGTTTCTATTGAGGGAATACCAAATAAAGGTACAACAGTTACCGTACAAATTCCGCTGGATGATGTAGTTAAATAATAGAAATATTTTTTTGATCTAGAAAAATACTATGATAAAAATTCTTATTGCAGATGATCATGCAATTGTAAGAGAAGGCTTAAAGCAAATTGTTGCTGAAGAAAAAGATATGCTTGTTGCAGGCGAAGCAGGAAACGCCAATGAAATGTTTGAGCTTTTGAAGAGAGATGATTTTACTATAATTATTCTGGATATAAGCATGCCGGGCAGAAGCGGTTTGGAAGCATTAAAATTTCTCAAGAAGAATTATCCTGAAGTGCCTGCACTTATACTCAGCATGTTCAGCGAGGAGCAGTATGGCTTAAGAGCCATTAAAGCTGGTGCAGCAGGATACCTTAAAAAAGTAAGCGCACCAACAGAGCTTGTTTCTGCAATTAGGAAGATAGTTAGCGGCGGAAAATATATTAACCAATCACTCGCAGAAAAGCTGGCTGATGATTATGATTCTGACAGGAAAGAAAGAATGCATGAGAAGCTTTCTAACAGGGAATACCAGATAATGTGTCTTATAGCTTCCGGAAAATCTACTGAAGAAATTGCACTTGATCTTTCAATAAGCATCAATACTGTTTATACTTACCGGAACAGAATACTTGAAAAAATGCATTTGAAATCGAATGTAGAGCTGACTCAATATGCTTTGCAAAATAAACTGATTGAAATTTAAATCCATTAAGTAAGAAGGAACAGGTAAATGAAAAATTCCAATTTTAAATATTACC
>CAZPSY010000036.1:0-12218 GCA_964589295.1 uncultured Ignavibacteriaceae bacterium | reverse complement strand
TGACCGTCACAAGCAGGATTCGCAGAGAATGTAATCCTATAATCTTGATTCTTACTATAATTTATTATTGTGATCTATTTATAAAGAAAGAAGTAGAAACGGTTTAATCCGTTTTGGTTGGTTTGGATTTTTTCCTTTTTTTATGGGATAAATCCAGAAGAGAATCTAAATTCTGTGAGAAATATGATTCCAAAATAACGCTTCTATATTCTCACCACGCCGCCACGGTGGATTGTTGCAGTGAAATTGAAATATAAATTCTAATTTCTATGATAGAACCTTATTTAATACCTTACTGCCTGCCCTTCAATCGGCATAGATGTATGAATTTGTACAATTACCCATATACCATTTAATTTTTCGAGCACTCCTGTGGTTCTTATTCCATCAAAAGCTGCAGATTCCCCTTCCGATTCTACATTCCAATTAACTTTCATATAGAACCAGGCAATCTCACCATCAGAACAAAGTTTGAGAATTTTATCCCGCACAGAGAGTTTAACAGCATCAAATGTTTTGTAAGCTCTTTTTTGAGCTTCACCCATTGATACCTTATCAACCCATAATTCATCCCTGTCAGTTCCAATAATTGTTATATCAGGTTTATCTGAAAAACAGGAAAGAAGTAAATCAAGATCTTTTTCTTCATGGGCTTTAACAAAATTATCCAGCACTTCCATTACGAGAGTACGCTCTGCTTCAAGATCAACCTTTTCACAGTCCGAACAAGAAAGACTGATAAATAACAATGGAAAGAAATAAAGAAATATCTGTTTCATAACTTCCTCTCTAAAAATGGACAAAATGTTTGATCAATTTTTATCTTAATTTTAGTTCAGTAAGATTATTAAGAGGAATAAGAAATATTAAGATTTATTACAAACTAACTTTTTTTTTATTATAATCAAGTTAGCTTGCTGAAGGGCGATACTTGCTAATTGCTAAATTGTGGTGGGTGGAAAAGAGTCATCAATCACTTGAAGACTCTTTTCTTAGTAGTATAAGAATATTTGGATTTATAGAACTAAAAAGAATAATTAAACCCAACCATTACCCTAGGTAAAATTTTTGGTTGATTAACAGAATCATCAGCATCTTCGTATGTATAATCTTCACGGGGATTGATGTTTTCTCCATCGGGACTGTAAGCTGTATCGTGTCCCATAATAGTACCGGAAAAATAATAATCAGCTCCGGCAGTAATCACCAGATCAAAATTAGAACCGAGTGCAAAGTAACTTTCCAAGCCTCCGCCTACTCCCCATTGATCAGATGTTATATCAAAGAATTCATTTCCTCCGATAAATTTAAAATTCGCAGTAAACATTGAGTACCGAACACCTGCAAATAGAAAAGATTTTTGCATTGAGAATAACTTTATATTGTACAGCAGATCCATCCTAAAATCCCAGATCGACCCTGCCTTTTCTGGGATTCCGTTTGTTGCATTGTTAATAAAAATTTTTCTCGCTTCTGCCGGTTTTCCTGCATCAGTGGATGTGTAACCAAAGCCAAATCGTGTCGATAAAGGAAAATCTTTTGCGAAGTTTGAAATGGTTCCGCTTAACTGTAATCCAAATCCTCCGTTATAACCTGTTACGATACCAGCGTAAAAACGCGGACCGGAAATGAAATTGTTATTGTATGATTGGGGATATAAACTCCCTGAAAGAGAAATGAGAAAAAGAATTGAAACAAAAATCTTGCTGCGCATACTAACTCCTATAACTGTTAAGTATTAATTTTAAAAGAAATAGTAAGCTTCGCAACCCCAAAAACTATCAATCATTCAGTTAATGTTAACAAATTTTATGAATTATTCCAATATAATAATTATTTACAATTCTCAGTATAAGATTATTAAATTTTCTTTTTATGAACAATTAAACTGCAGATATTTAAGAGAAATCAAATTATATTAACAAATATTAAGCCATTTAATATTTACAGTTTATAAGATAATTTTCATAAATTTAAAACAGCAAGTAAAAATCACAATAAAAATAATAATCGAACAGGCACATTATGTCAGAACTTCCCAAAAAATTCAAAGATTTTATGGAAGAACATCCGGCAATTGCAACTGCTTACGAATCTCTTGGTACAGCAGTTCATGCGGGTGGACCGCTCGATGATAAAACCAGGGCACTTATTAAACTGGGAATATCCACTGGCGCCAGATTAGAGGGAGCATTGCACTCACATGCCAGAAAGGCACTTGAAGCCGGAGTAACAAAAGATGAAATGCGGCATGCTATTATTCTGGCTATTCCGACAATCGGACTCCCTTCAACAATGGCTGCATTAACCTGGCTGGAAGATATAATTAGTAACGATAAGAATTAATTCAGATTAATACTTTGTTCATAACAGAAGAAAATCAGGTTCAAACATCTGCCAGGACTGCTTATAGTGATCAGGTTGCAGTATGGAAAATTACAGCTCTCTGGGCATTCAGCGAAGCAGCATTGGGCGGGATCCTTCACGCATTTAAAGTTCCGATGAGAGGTATTTTTATAGGTGGTTCGGCTGCAATTCTTATCTCCCTTATCGCATATTTTTCTGACCGAAAAGGAACCGTGTTAAAATCTACATTGCTTGTAATTCTTATTAAAGGAATTGTTAGTCCTCACACTCCTCTTACTGCTTACTTTGCAGTTTTTTTACAGGGATTTTTAGGAGAAGTACTTTTCTTTAGGAAAAGATTTTTCAAAATATCTGCTTTATTAATGGGAATACTTACTTTACTGTTTTCCTCAATGCAAAAGATATTTATCCTTACACTTGTTTTTGGAAACACACTCTGGGAATCAATTGATCAGTTTGCAAGCTTTGTGATTAATAAATTTATAGTACAGGAAAATGTTGTTGATTTCAGATTCAGCTATCTTTTGGTTGGTTTATACCTTGGTCTTCATGTATTTGTTGGAATATTGGTTGGATTGTTTGCAGGTAAACTCCCCTTCTGGATTGGGGATGTAATACAGGATGATAAATTAAAATTTACTTCTTTTAATAATACAAAATCCGAGTTAGCAAAGAAGAATAAAGGAAAGCGTAAACGATGGTGGCAAAGACTTTCTGGAATTATCTTTATTTCGTTTGTTGTTATAATGGTTGCTCTTTCTTATCTCTACCCTGAACTTGGGGCAAACAAAGCTGCAGAAATAATAATTATGATTTTACGCGCCATGTTAATTATGATAATTTGGTATTCATTACTTGGTCCCTTAGCGCTAAAATATTTACGAAAATTTTTGAAGAAGAAAGAAAATCTCTACGCATCTGAAATAAGTAAAATAATTGATTCATTCCCACACCTCCGGTCGCTCGTTTCCTACTGCTGGAAAATTTCATCACCCGAAAAAGGTTATAGAAAAATAAAATCCTTCCTTATCTATTTAGTTTCATTCCTGCTTGTAACGGATTTTAATGAATAGAAAGTGGCAACCATCAAAATAAACCGCAAAAAATTCTTAAAACTATCTGCCGCAGCAATTGTTCTTCCATTTATAGTTATCTGGGATAATTTTGTTGAGCGAACAGTTAAACAGCGTTCATCAAAATCAAAAATATCTTTGCCTGCCGATATATCACAAGGTATAACATTTTTTAAATCGGTTATTATAAATAAGAATGGTAAAGAGTTAAAAATACTTTCTTCTAAATGTACTCATCTTGGATGTAAGATTAATAATCTTGAAGATGATAAATTGATCTGCCCCTGTCATGGTTCTCAATTTAATCTTAATGGTAATGTTATTAAAGGTCCAGCAACTGCATCGCTAAGAATATTAAGTTACAAAACTGATCCGAAAACAAAGGAGATGGTTGTTCTCAATGCCTGAAGATTATTCTAAAAATACAGTACTGCAGAAACTAACCTCTTACTTTTTTAGAACCCCTTTTGGAACTATTGCATTTTCATCCTTTATTATAGCTGCTATTTCAGGTGTGCTGCTTGCTCTCCCTTATGATGTGGCGAACCCTTACGATTCGCTTTCGCTAATTCTTTTAACAAATACGGCCGGAGTATTTTTTAGAAACCTGCACTACTGGAGCGCACAGTTATTTTTAATCTTAACTCTTCTACATATCTTCGATCATTTAAGAAGATCAACAGAAGTTGAAGTTAATAAAGGCGTATGGATTCGCTTAACAATATCACTGCTTGTAACGTTTTATATAATGCTTTCAGGATTTATTCTTAAAGGTGATGCTGATGGTTTACAGGCATTCAGAATTTTAAGTTCACTCATTGAACAAATTCCATTAATTGGAAACACACTTTCTTTTACTCTTTTAGGCAGAGAAGATGATCTGCAAATATTATATGTAAACCACATTGCCACGGCAACAATATTTTTATGGGTTATAATTGTTGAGCATGCAAAGTTATTCTGGACAAAAACTTCAACGTTTGTTTCATCTTTATTTGGAATTATATTTTTCAGTTTTATATTCATGCCATCTCTTCACGATGGCAGAAATCAAATAATCAAAGGACCGTGGTACTTTTTAGGATTCCAGGAAATATTTTATTGGCTTCCTCAACCAATCTGGGTTATCATATTTATTTTTATTTTAATGATCGCTTTTTATTCAATTCCAAAACTAAAAGAGAAATATTCAAAATTTACTAAGAAGATTTTACTCTCAGTCAGTCTTTTATATATAGTCTTAATCATTATTGGTTTTTTCTTTAGAGGTGAAAACTGGAAGTTTATTTTACCGTGGGAAAATCCTTCCGTTATAACTTTTTCCATTGAACCATTTGAAAATTTATTTGCAGTTGAAGACCAACTTGTAAGTGATAAAGAAATCCTTGTTGTTTTAGGGAGAAGAGAAGGATGCTTGTTTTGCCATTCCAATATGAAAGGTTTTTCCCCCGCGCATAATCCAGAAGCAATTGGATGTTTTTCATGTCATAACGGAAATCCGTTTACTTTAGATAAATCTCTCGCACATAAAAACATGCTATTAATGCCCGGCAATCTTGCTGATGCAAAGACAAGCTGTGGAACGGTACACTGTCATCCGGGAATTGCTGAAAGAGTTGATAAATCTTTAATGACAACATTAAGCGGAATAGTTAGCGTAAATAAATTTGTTTTTGATGAATCTGAAACACCGACTAAGTTTTCCATTATTGCAGAAATTGGTTACTCCCCTGCAGATAAGCATTTGCGTAATCTTTGTGCTTCCTGCCATCTTGGTGGAATAAAAGAAGAAGTTGGACCTATAAACGAACTATCCCGCGGAGGCGGCTGCTTAGCATGTCATTTAAATTACGATCGAAAATCTTTTGCAGAGCTTCTTGAATACCAGAATTCTAAAAGCAAAAATCCTGCTCTTCCCATTCATCATCCTCAATTATCTCTAAGCATCTCAAACGATCATTGCTTTGGATGCCACAGCCGTTCAGGAAGAATATCTACGAATTACGAAGGTTGGTTTGAAACAGAATTACTTCCCGAAGAGATAAATAAGATGGATGAGCAGCACAGAGTATTAATGGATGGAAGAGTTTTTCAAAAAACAGTGGAAGATGTTCATCACAAAAAAGGGATGGATTGTATTGATTGCCATACTGCAATGGAAGTAATGGGTGATGGTAATTATTATCTGCATGAAGAAGACCAGGTAAAAGTGCAGTGTATTGATTGTCATTTAACTTCAAAACCAAAAACTGTTTTATCAGTTGAACTCGATAGTGAATCGAAAAAGATTGAGGAAATCCGAAAATCAAAAAGAGAAGGATTTAATTATTTAGTTACAAATGATACTAATTATCCTCTCCTTAATACTTTTATAAATGAAAATACAAAACCGTTTTTGGTTACAAAAAACAAGAGCGATTCGTTAGTTTTAAATCCGCCTATATCAATTTGCACAGAAGGAAAAGTGCACTCTCGTCTTTCCTGTAATAGCTGCCATACAAAATGGGTTTCGCACTGTATAGGCTGCCATACAGAGTACGATCCTAATGAAACAGGTTATGACCTTTTAGAAAAGAAAGAAACTAATGGAGATTGGATTGAACATCCCTCAAACTTTTTTGCAGAACCGCCAACTCTCGGTGTAAACCTGATTGATGCAAAAGAATCAATCGAAACGTTTATTCCCGGAATGATAATTTCAATTGATAAAAACGATAACAGCGAAGAAATACTTAAAAGATTATATGCACCGACCGTTGCACACACAATTGTAAAAGAAAGCCGTTCTTGCAAATCCTGCCACAGTAATCCTGTAGCCATTGGTTACGGAAGAGGTGAGCTGACCTACATCAAAGAGAAAAAATTTGGTACGTGGAATTTTAATCCTTTATTTCCTTTAAGTAAATATGATGGCTTACCGGAAGATGCATGGATTGGATTTTTGCGTGAAGGTGTCAAACCATTTTCAACAAGAGAAAATGTGCGTCCATTTAATATAAAAGAGCAAAGAATAATATTAACTGTTGGTGCATGCTTAACTTGCCACGAAGATGATTCCGATGTTATGAATGAGTCGTTAGTAGATTTTGAAAATATTATAGAGCAAGTTTCATCTTCCTGCCTTTTACCAAGATGGGATTAGATAGAAAATACTTTATACCTCAATTGCCATGAAGCAATTGTTCCTACGCAATAAATAACTTCACTTTAGTAATCCTAATAATCGAGAACAATAACTCACTCCTTTCTTAATCCTGAAAAACATTTTACAAAAAAAATCTATTTTTTCAATATAAATCTACATTTTCAATTGGCAGATTTTTTGGTAATAACAGTTAATAACAATTATAAAAGTAGATATGAATATAGATAGTAGATATCATGAACCACTTTTTACAATAAGCACTGCAGCAAATTTGTTAAACGTTTCTGTGCAAACGTTACGCTTGTATGAAAAAGAAGGTTTGCTGCTTCCCTTTAAAAAATCCTCTAAGCATCGCCTTTATTCCAGGGCGGATATCGAAAGAATTGAATGTGTAAGACGTGCAATTACTGAAAAGAAGATAAGCATTAATGGAATACTCGCAATGTATTCGCTTATTCCCTGCTGGGATATTGTTAATTGCTCTGAAGAAAACCGTGGCAAATGCCAGGCGTATGCGGGTCATTCACATCCCTGCTGGTCTTTTCCGCATCCCGGTACAATTTGCGAAAATAAAAGCTGCAGAGAATGTGATGTTTATAAAAATTTTGTTGATTGTGAAAAAATTAAAGATTCTATAAAAAATATTTCGAGGATCGCATGAACTCCCTCTCGAGAAGAAGATTTTTAAAAATATCCGGGGCAACAATTGCAACCGCAGCAGTAGTTACTGGTTCAGCTAAAACAATATTTAAAGGGGTAGATGAAGTAAATAAGAAATCAGTAAAAGGTATACAAAAAATTCCTACTTACTGCGATTTATGTTTTTGGAAATGCGGAGCTATCGCTTATTTAAAAGATGGAAAACTTTGGAAGCTTGAAGGCAATCCTGATGATCCGTTAAGTAACGGAAGACTCTGCCCACGCGGTACCGGCGGGGTTAGCGCGCATTTCAATAATGAAAGATTAAAATCTCCCTTAATAAGAAAAAGCAGCAGGGGAAAAGAAGAATGGGTTGAAGTAACCTGGGGAGAGGCTTTTGATTACATAGCTGAAAAAATGCAAAAAATAAAAAAACAGTACGGACCCGAATCTATGGCACTCTTTAGCCATGGTGTTGGTGGTACATTTTTTAAACACACGCTTCAAGCATTCGGTTCAAGAAATATTACCGCACCTTCATTTGCACAATGCCGCGGACCGAGAGAAACAGGTTTTGAGCTTACATTTGGAGATATTGTTGGTTCACCCGAACGAACTGATATTAAAAACAGTAAATGCCTCGTATTGATTGGTTCGCATCTTGGTGAGAATATGCACAACACGCAGGTTCAGGAATTTGCTGAGGCAATTGAAAAAGGATCATCAATTATTGTTGTTGATCCGAGATTTTCTGTCGCAGCTGGTAAGGCAAAATATTATTTGCCAATAAAACCGGGAACTGATATTGCCCTACTTCTTGCCTGGATGAATGTGATAGTTAAAGAAAAACTTTATGATGTTAAATATGTAGAAAAGTATGGATTCGGCTTCGAGCAGTTTGCTGCATCAATATCTAAGTATACTCCGGAATGGGCTTATCCCGAAACTGGAATAGAGCCGGATATAATCAGAGCCACTGCACAGGAGATGGCTCGTTATAAACCGGCTACTTTAATTCACCCGGGAAGACACACAACATGGTACGGTGATGATTCTCAAAGAAGCAGGGCCATCGCTTTATTAAATGCTTTGATGGGAAGCTGGGGAAGAAAAGGCGGATTTTATTTCCCTTCAAAGTTTGATGTTCCAAAATATTCTTATACTCCCTACCCTGAACCGGAAAGAGAAACAGTTGATAATCCCGATGATAAATATCCGTTTGCTAAAGGTGAATTAATTTCAACCGGAATTCGCGAAGCTACTATTTCCGGAAAGCCCTACCCAATAAAGGGCTGGATAATTTACGCAACAAATTTAATGCAATCCCTTCCTAACAAAAATGAAACGATTGAAGCCATACAGAATCTCGATTTGCTTGTTGTTGTTGATGTTGTGCCAAGTGAAATTGCAGGTTGGGCTGATGTTGTTCTTCCTGAATCAACTTACCTTGAAAGATATGATGATCTGAACAATGCATCTTTCAGACAGAATTTTGTATCACTTCGCCAACCCGTAGTTGAAGCTCCGGGAGATCAAAAACCAAATTGGTGGATGGCAAAAAAACTTGCCGAAAAACTTGGTCTCGGTAAATATTATCCCTGGAATAATATTGAAGAATATCTTGATACACGATTAAAAGGTGCTGGTTTAAGTTTGGAAGAATTAAAACAAAAGGGTGTTGTAACAGGAAGTAAGGCGCCTCTTTACATTGAAGATGGAATAAACCCTGAGTTTTATACACCTTCCGGCAAAATTGAATTTTACTCTACACAGCTTGAAGAAGCTGGATTCGATCCTGTTCCAAAATATGTTAAACCTGATGAGCCTCCTCCCGGATATTTCAGATTAATTTTTGGAAGAGCGCCTGTTCATACTTTCAGCAAAACACAGTCTTATTCCCTGCTGCAAAATTTAATGTCTGAAAACGAACTGTGGGTTAATGCAAATGTTGCAAATAGGTATGGGTTAAAGAACGGTGAATATATAAAACTTAAAAACAGTGATGGAGTTATAAGTAATAAAATAAAAGTGAAAGCAACAGAAAGAATACGTACTGATTGTGTTTACATGGTTCATGGTTTCGGTCAAACATCAAAACAATTAAGAAGCACCTTTAACAAAGGTGCAAGCGATTCACAGCTAATCACCCGCTACAAAACAGATCCCTTAATGGGAGGAACAGGAATGAATGTGAACTTTGTAACTTTTGAGTGGGGGGCATAAGATGACAAGATACGGAATGGTAATAGATACTAGAAAATGTGTCGGCTGCATGGATTGTGTGGTTGTGTGCGAAACGGAAAATAATGTGCCTGAAGGTTTTTGCCGGGATTGGATAAAAACTGAAGCCAAAGGAACTTTCCCAACTATTGAATTGGAAATAAGAACTGAAAGATGTAACCATTGCGAAAATCCACCCTGTGTATCTTGCTGCCCAACCGGTGCAAGCCATGTTCACGATGTTGGAGGAGTTATTCTTGTTAATCACGATGAATGTATTGGCTGCAAAGCTTGTTTGGCTTCCTGCCCTTATGATGCCAGGTTTATCCACCCGGAAGGATACGCGAGTAAGTGTACTTTCTGTATTCACAGGGTTGAAAAGGGAGAAGATCCTGCATGTGTTTCGGTTTGCCCAACACACTGTATGTACTTTGGTGATCTCGATGATCCGAACAGCCAAGTAAGCAAGCTGCTGCAATCAAGGAAGAATCATGCCTTAATTCCTGAAGCAGGAACGAAACCACAAATATTTTATTTAACCTGAGAATTTTTATATGAATGAAATAACAACAACCCGCAGCAATCACCTAATAGATCCTATTTTCCATGCATGGGGATGGGAAATTTCCGTTTACTTATTCCTTGGCGGTATGGTTGCAGGTATGATGATAATCTCCGGTTACTTCCTTTTTAGTGGAAGGTATAAAGAAACAAATTGTTCGTGCTACTATCTGCCAAGAATGAGTTTCGTTCTTCTCAGCTTGGGAATGCTCGCTCTCTTTTTAGATTTAGAACACAAAGCATTTGTTTGGAGGTTATACACAACTTTCGAAATTACATCACCGATGTCATGGGGTTCATGGATTTTAATACTTGTATATCCTGTGCTTCTTGCAAATATGCTAATGAAAATTCCTCCTTACTTCAGTGAAAAATTTCGTTTCATATGGGATCTTTCTTCAAAATTACAACAGCACCCAACTTTTATAAAAAATATTGGTGTGCTAAATATGATTTTAGGTGCAATGCTGGGAATGTACACTGGAATACTATTAAGTTCACTTGGTGCAAGACCATTGTGGAGTACATCAATTCTTTGGATGTTATTCTTGATTTCCGGATTATCGGGCGCCGCAGCATTCATTCATCTTATAGCAAAAAATAAAGGCGAGAGAGAACTGCTTGCAAAAGCTGATAACGGATTTTTAGTAATCGAACTGTTTGTAATTTTCTTGATGCTAATCGGATTCGTAACTTCAACACAGGTTCATATTGATGCTGCATTTCTGCTGATCGATGGTCCGTTTGCTTCATCATTCTGGGTTTTTGTAATTGCGTTGGGAATTGTAATCCCATTGATCATCCAGCTATTAGCAGTTAATCATAAAATTCATCACACACCAATTGCACCAATTATGGTAATTATCGGTGGATTGATCTTACGTTTTGTTATTGTTGCTGCGGGACAGTACAGCGGCTGGTTTTAAAATATCTTATTAAACGGAGAAATAAATGACCAACATAAAAAAATGGTTCTCCCACCATCACGAAGATAATGCGGGAGTAGATGCACTACTTCCAAAATCTTATTGGAATCCCTACCTGGTTGGAATAGGTTTGGGAATAGTTTTGCTTGCTTCATTTGTGATAATGGGTAGAGGATTGGGTGCCTCAGGTGCGCTTTCATCACTAGTTACTGTAGTTGTAAATGCTGTTGCACCGGAACACGCAGCGAACAATAGTTTTTACCAAGGCTATCTTGGTGATGGCACTGTTAGCCCGCTTAAAGATTGGCTGGTTTTTTTAGTTATCGGTGTTTTTATAGGCGGATTTATTTCCGGAGCACTTGCAGGAAGAAATAAAATGATGATAGAAAAAGGACCACGCATTTCAAATAAAAAAAGATTGCTCTTTGCATTTATCGGCGGTTCGCTGATGGGTTTTGGTGCAAAGATGGCTCGCGGTTGTACAAGCGGGCAGGGTCTAACCGGTGGCTCAATGCTTAGTGTTGGCGGTTGGGCTTTTATGTTAATGGTATTTGCTGGAGCTTATGCAACAGCTTATTTTGTAAGGAGGCAATGGACATGACAGCACCATTTTTCAAATTCGGATATTTTAATGATGAAGTAAGTTTAATCATCGCATTCATTATCGGTATTGGCTTTGGTTTCTTTTTAGAAAGAGGCGGATTCGGTAGTGGTCGATTACTGGCGGCACAATTTTATTTTACTGATATGCGCGTTTTCAAAGTGATGTTTACAGCAATTGTAACAGCAATGATCGGGATGTTTTATTTCTCGTGGATCGGATTTGTTGATCTTTCACTTGTTTACTACGGTACAACATATCTTGCAGCAGATATTCTGGGCGGATTGATTCTCGGTATCGGTTTTGTTATCGGTGGTTACTGCCCGGGTACTTCTGTGGTTTCAATTTCTACCGGAAGAATTGATGGAATATTTTATGCGCTCGGTGGCTTCTTTGGGATTTTTGTTTTTGGCGAAGCTTACCCAATGCTGGAAAATTTTGTAAATTCATATTCAATGGGAATGATAAACATTCCCCAATTACTTGATATAAATTATGGATTTGTAGTCTTTATAGTTATTCTTTTAGCAATTGCTGGTTTTACTGCAGCTGAGTGGGGTGAAAGATTTATGGCAAAGAAAAAAGCATCGGAGGGTTAAAATGTTAGAACAATTTGTAAAATTACCAATAAGAAAAAGAGTTGGGATACTGGCTATCATTCTTGGCTTTATTGCAATATTTGCAGG
>CAZPSY010000035.1:4968-12306 GCA_964589295.1 uncultured Ignavibacteriaceae bacterium | reverse complement strand
TCTCTTAATATTTTCAAGCTCGCCTTTTGCAATTCCTTTCTCGGTAAGATTCCTGAAATGAAATAAGATACGTCTTTCCTTAAAGTATCTTTCTGCTTTTTGAGTTTCCTTGCACTTTTTTGTTCCAAATATTTGAATGTTCATTTTGAAGTTCTTTTAAACACCTTTTTATATTATTCAATTAAAACTATTTTTATTATCAGATAAATACAACTTGAAAAAAATAATGATAAAATTAATACTCATTTATTGCACTGCAATTTTAACCGGCAATTTATTTTCCCAATCGCTGCCAATATTTTTGGATGGAAAAACTGATGATTGGAATGTACCAATTCCAATGACGAATGATGAATGGTTATTTTCTATAAGATAAAAACTAACGATACGAAATTACAATTGGCAGAGAATTTTTGCCAAAGGAATTTGCTGCATTAAATAAGGAAGGAAAACCTGCAGGAAGCGATGAATTTAATTTCAGTGGTGATGGGTTAACAAACGGATTCTAATTGTTTAGCTAAATCGTAATATCTTTAACCCTTATTTTCTGCGTTCTTCTTGAACGTGGGAAACGACTTTTTAATCCACCCTGAATTACGACACCTGTTCCCATAATAATGCCCTCATATTTTACAGCATATTGTCCCGGTTCAATCGAATCATTTAATATCAATCCACCTGTGATATATGTTTTAAGTTCTTCAAGGTTTTTAATTTCATAAATATTTTTTGTTATATCTTTCTCGAATACCTGTGCTGCGTGCGAATGTAGAACAACCCTGTTGTTTTTATCAATTACTCCAAACTTAGTCCCTATCCTGTGGAACAGACCAAGATTATCGTCCGTCCAATCGCCGCTTACAAAAAATATCTCTTTTCTCTTCAGCATGTAATTGTACTCAGCTAAAACTTTTTTCTTTATTCCAAATTCATCAGAAATCAGTTTTAAATAACCCTTTATCTCCTTATCATCAGGTTTATGGAAAGTCATTACGTAGCTTCTTCGTTTCTTTTCCTGCTCGGGTGGAGTGGTTTCGCCGGTCTTCTTCAGCTTAACCATAAAAAATCCATCCGAATCTGCTTCCCAGGGAACAATTCTTATTGCTTTGGAAAGGTTTTGATTTAAATCAATTCCGTGGTATCGTGTAAATCCTTCTTTGTGCTGGTAAGGAAGATCAATATCCTGAATTTCAACCGGATAATTACGTAAAATATTATTTATTACAAGTTCGTTTTCTTCAGGAGTTAATGTGCAGGTAGAATAAACAACTTCGCCACCCACCTTCAACATTTTAATTGCAGCAACCATAAGGCGTGTTTGAAGATCGGTTAAACGTGCAACTCTTTCGAGCGACCACCATTTATTCACTTCATTTTTTTTCTGAATAATTCCAAGACCACTGCAAGGTGCATCAACCAAAATTTTATCAAAATATGAATCGTAATATTTGCTAATAATCTCACCCTTGGAATTTAAAACTCCGTAGTTTAAGAAATTCATTTTATCCAGATTAAAAACGAGTGCTTTAATTCTATCAATTTGAACTTCGTTAACAACAAGTTTTCCTTTATTCTTCATCAACTCAGCAAGCTGGGTTGTTTTAGAACCGGGAGCTGAACACAGATCCAGAACTTTATCAGTTACCAAAGGATTTAAAACTATGGGGGGAAACATTGAAGACACACCCTGTATGTAATATAAACCAAAAACTAATTCCAGTGTAGTTCCTACAAACTCGTAGCCACCGGTTATTTTAAGTGCGTTAGCAGGAAATTCCAGCTCTTCGGTAGAAATACCATAATTATCGAAAAGCCGTTTAGCTAAATCAGCTCGGTTAGTTTTAAGTTCGTTAACCCTTATGTACTTTGTGGGTGGTTTCTTTACAAATGCCCAGTACTGCTTTGCAGCATCATCTCCAAAAACCGCACATAAATAAGTATAAACTTTTTCAGATACTCTTCCTTTTCGTTTCATCAGATCCTTATTAGATTTAGTTTTTTAAATACTTCGTTTACAACATCTAAATTATTTTCTGATTCGGGAAATGCTGTTTTAAAATCCTTTTGAATTTCTATTAATATGGAATCAATATAATTCTCATAATTATCAACAGCATCTTCGAGCATTCTTTTTTCTTGGGGAATTTCAATGAGCCCATTTGCGTTGCAACTGGCGTACACAATGAACTTCCCCTTCATCAGATCATCAGTAAGCAGAACCTGGCTGCCATCCGTGGTAATTATTTCAAAACTTCCAAAAAATTCTTCCCCTAAAATTAGTGTTTTTTTGGGAATGTCAAGTACTTCAACAAAAGTTGTTTCTACAAAATCTGCCGGAAAAACTTTTATCCCATCACCCAAATAATTTTCAACAGTTTCTGCAATGAACTCTTTTTCAGTCACACTAAATTTTTTGCTCTTTAATATACGATCTTATAATCTCTTTTAAATCCTCTGCGCCACTATATTTTGCAACGGTTAACAGAATAGAATCGCAGCCCGTTATCATTGCTGATATATTCTTAACTGTATTGTTAGCAAGCGCCAGTACGGGGATCTTCTTTTGATAAACTGCATAGGCAATTTCGAAACCGACCCCTAAACTTGGTCCTGAAATTTCAGCAATCATCATCTTGCTGCCGTCAATCCATTTAAGATCTCTTGTATAAATCTGCTTATCGGTTAACGGATTTGTAGGAGTAAACTCTGCACTTAATTCTGCCAGCGGTGTATGCCCTTCTGACTCAACAAAGTTAATAATTTCCAAATAAATTTTTTGGAATGTTGTATCTCCCTTTATGGGTCCTGCACAATAAATGATCATTTCTATGAATCTAAAATAGTTTTGTAATAATTTTCATAGATTGGCACTACCTGCGATTTATCAAAAACATCTACTGCCCGGCTCCTGGCATTATCTGAAAATATTTTATACTTTCTTTCATTCGTAAGAAGTTCAAGCGTATATTTTGCCATTCTATCAATATCGCCAATTTCAGCAATGAAACCGGTTTCATTATGTCTTATCAATTCGGGTAGTCCGCCCACGCTGGAACTGATAACCGGAAGCCCGCAAGCCATTGCTTCCAGGGCAGCAAGTCCAAAACTTTCTGATTGCGATGGTATAAGAAAAATATCACTCGATGTTAATATTTCTACAAGTGCATCCTGTTTTCCAAGGAATTTAACTTTATCATCCAGTCCTTTTTGCCTGCACAATCTTTCGCATTCTGATCTGTCAGGTCCATCACCCACGAGGATAAGTTTTGAAGGAATTTTATCATGAATCTTTTCGAAAATTTTAATTGTATCGGCAACTCTTTTAACCACCCGGAAATTTGAAGTGTGTACAAGCACCTTTTCATTTTCATCCGCAATGTGCTTCTTAAACTCACCGTTTAATTTTGGTTTATACAAATCCGTATCAACAAAGTTTGGAATTACTTTAATTTCCTTATCGCACAAATAATTTGTAATGGTTTTTTCCTTTAAGAAGCGGGAAACTGCAGTTACACCATCACTATGGTCAATGCTGAATTTAACGAGCGGAAGAAACGAAGGTTCAAGTCCTACAAGAGTAATATCAGTTCCATGCAGTGTGGTAATAATTTTAAGCTCTCTTTTACCGTTAAGCATTTGCTTTGCAAGATAAGCACTTGTAGCATGCGGTATTGCATAATGAACGTGAAGTAGATCCAGGTTTTCAAACTCTGCAACTTCAGCCATCTTACTGGCAAGTGCTAAACTGTAAAGTGGGAATTCAAAAAGAGGATAACTGCTTGTTTCTACTTCGTGAAAAAAAATGTTTTCCACGTATTGGTTTAATCTGAATGGAAGTGCATAGCTGATAAAGTGTACTTCGTGCCCTCGTAAAGCTAAATCCTTCCCCAACTCTGTTGCCATTACACCACTTCCCCCGTAAGTTGGGTAACAGGTTATCCCTATTTTCATTATTGCAAATTTTTAATAATATTGGTCTTAAATAGAGAGACAATATAAATGAAATTTAGAAAAGATTAAAACCCCTGGCAGGTGATTGTGATAGCTGGCATCTTCAATTAATGTACTGGCAAAATGAATTATGAATATACTCGCATTCGGTCATTCAGTAATTGATAAAATTAATTGTGGGAAGGACGAGATTATGAAGCCAGGAGGGATATTTTATACAACAGCAGCATTAGCTAATATAGCCGAATCAAGCGATAATATCTATGTTTGCACGATTATTGACAAGAAAAACGAAAAACTTTTCTCACCTGTTTTTAAAAAGATTAAACCCAATTACATCTCCTATTCAGCAAATATTCCAATGGTTAAACTGAATATTTATGATAATAAAGAAAGAGCAGAAACATATGATAATGTTTCAGGAAACCTTCAGTTTAATATATCGAACCTTAACCGGTTCGATGGGATACTGATTAATATGGTAACCGGTTTCGATCTTTCACTTAAACAAATTAAGGAGATAAGAAAAAATTACGACGGAATTATTTACTTTGATGTTCATACTTTTTCGCGTGGTTTGGATAGCGAAATGAAAAGAAATTTTAGAAAGATAACAGATTTTAAAGAATGGGCTAAATGTGTTGATATTATTCAGGCAAATGAATTGGAAGTGAAAACTTTATCATCAAAAACAGCCGAAGAAGAAATTGCCGGAGAACTTATTGGCTATGGAGTGAAGCAATTAATTGTAACCAAAGGAAATAAAGGAGCAAAAATTTATTTTTCAGAAAATATATTTCTCTCTTCTGAAGAAATACCTGCTTTGGATGTAAAACCAGTTAACAAAGTTGGTTGTGGTGATGTTTTTGGGGCAGTATATTTTTATAACTATATTAGAAATAAAAATTTAATTGAAGCTTTAACACTTGCCAACATTGCTGCAGGAGCAAGCACAACCTATATAGATATAAATGATTACTTAAACCTTAAAGCCGATGTATTCGCAAGATATAATAAAGCGTAGAATTTTTATTGTTGGTGCAAACGGAATGCTTGGGCAGCGTACCATCGAGTTTTACACCTCTGATAAAAATGTTCAGTTATTTGCCTGCTCTATTGAAGAAAATCCACTTTTTAATAACGTAGATTATCTCTGCTGTGACATTACTGAGCGCGATAAAATTAAAAAAGCCGTATATAATTTTATGCCGGATGTAATAATAAATGCAGCGGCATATACTAATGTAGATCTTAGCGAAACTGAAAGAGAAACCGCTTGGAAAATAAATGTCAAGGGAGTGGAGCACTTAGCAGAAACAGCACGAGTTATTGATGCGCAAATAATTCATATCTCTTCAGATTATATTTTTGATGGTAAAAGAGGTCCATATTCCGAAAATGATAAACCTAATCCATTAGGGTATTACGGCAGGACAAAGCTTGCAAGTGAAAACGTATTAAAAATAAGCGGAGCCCTCTATACTATTTTAAGAACTAATGTTTTGTATGGTGTTGCTTCAAAAAGTAAAGCCGATTTTGTTGAATGGCTTATTGATACGGTAACAAGCGGTAAGCCGGTTAGAATAGTTGATGACCAGGTAAGCAATCCTACTTTTATTGATGACCTGGTTCAGGCAATAAGTAAGGTAATTGAGTTCCGTAAACATGGTGTTTATAATATTGGCGGCAAGGAATTTTTATCCAGGTATGAATTCACAAAAATAATTGCGGATTATTTTTATTTGGATAAATCTCTAATCACTCCCATCAAAACAAAAGAACTAAATCAAGCCGCCAGGAGACCACTCGAATCCGGGTTAATCACTTTAAAAGCAGAAACCGAATTAGGATATAAACCTGTTCCAATTCGCGAATCACTTGCAATAATAAAAAGAAAACTGGGATTGTGAAAAAGGTTAACAAGCCAGTTATTCAATTTCCTGTTTTTTTTTGTAGTTTTCGAACTTAATTGTTCGAATTTTTAAAATCGACACTATGCATTGAATAATCTTATAGAAAAATATAAAGGCTTCATTTTCGATCTCGATGGAACAATCTACCGTGGAACTCATCTTATTCCTGATGCAGATAAGACTGTAAACCACCTAAAAAAATTAGGGAAAAAAGTAATTTTTATATCGAACAAAACCACAGGCAGCGTAAAAGATTACTACCAGTTTCTTAGCGGAAATGGTTTGGAAGTTACACAAGAAGAGATTGTTAACTCTACAATTGTTACAAAGAAATATCTTCAAGAAAACTTTAAAGGTGCTTCCTTTTTTGCCATTGGAGAGAAAATATTTATTGATGAAATTAAAAGCGCCGGATTAAATTATTCAGAAGACCCTGCGGATATAAATATCCTGGTTGTTACTTTAGACCGCACTTTAAATTATGAAAAGCTTGAAATAGCTGCACGCGCACTTGAAAAAGGCGCCAGGTTTTTTGCAGCTAATATTGATGATACCTGCCCGGTTGATGATGGCGAAGTGCTGGATGCGGGAGCAACCATATCAGCATTGGAAAAAAGAACCCACAAAAAACTTGAACTTCATTTTGGCAAACCCTCTCATTTTATGTTCGAAGAAATAAAAACAAGGATTCAAACCAATCCTTCCAGTCTGCTTTTAGTTGGCGACCGGCTCGAAACAGATATTGCAATGGGTAACAAGTTTGGAATTGATACTGCACTGGTAGATACTGGTGTGCGTTACTTCCCAAACGGTTTGAATGGTATAACGCCAACTTACCACATAAATTCAGTCTTTGATTTATTAAATCATAAAACATAATTTTAGAAGAAGTTTAGCCCCAACCTTTTTAAACTTTTGCAAGTCTAATCTACAGTTAGGAAGAAAGGACTTAATGGCTTTAAGTGATATCGAATTGATCCACCAGGTAAAACAGGGGAATGACAATGCCTTTGAGCAGTTAGTTTACAGGTACGACCGGACAGTCCTTTCCATCGCAATTAAATACACAGGCAACACAGATGATGCTAAAGATCTCTACCAGGAAGTATTTATAAGAGCTTACAGGGGAATAAATAATTTTCAATTCCGAAGTGAATTTTCAACCTGGTTATATCGTATAGCTGTTAATGTTTGCCTTTCTTACAAAAGCAGAAACAAAAAATATCTTAGAGTATCAATTAATGTAGAGGATGATGACACCGATTTTACAAAAGATGCTTCCGAACAATTGGTTTACGAAGGTTCATCTCCTGAAGAAGAAGCAGCCGGCAGTGAACTGGCAGAAATAGTGGATGCAGCTTTGGAGACTCTTTCTCCCAGGCAAAAGATTACTTTTGTTCTTAAACATTACGAGGGATACAAAATTAGAGAAATTGCTGAGATGCTGAACTGCAAAGAAGGTACAGTGAAAAAA
>CAZPSY010000035.1:0-4868 GCA_964589295.1 uncultured Ignavibacteriaceae bacterium | reverse complement strand
GATTATTCTCAACTCCTGCGCGGTTGGCTTTTAGCTTTACCACGGTAATGCTAATCGGAATTTTAATTGGCACACTTTTTTTCGGCAAGAAAAGTGTAACAGAAATAATAACCACAACCGGAGATTCTGATATTGCAGAACTATCTGGTGATAATGTGACCATTACTAATTTAAGTTTTATTGATTCAGATCCTTCAGACGGCGAAGTTGAATTTACATTCGAAGCAGTGAAACCGGTTTATGTTAAAGGTAAAGTGAACGATCCAAAAATACAGAGCATATTAACCTACTCGATGCTAAACGAGAGCAACCCGGGATCAAGGTTAAACTCAATTAATGCAATGTATACGGAGCTGCCAAAAAGCTTTGATAAAGATGTGAAGGATGCAATTATAACTGTTGTGATGACTGATGAGAATCCTGGTATAAGAAGAGAAGCATTAAAGCTGATGAACAAAATTCCTTATGATGAGGAGATAAAACAAGCTTATCTTTTTGTTCTCACAAGTGATTCAAGTTCAGGATTAAGGATTGAAGCATTAAATGCATTAATTGAAGGGAGTAAAAAAGGAGAGAGGTTCAACGATAGAGAATTGGGTTTATTAAAACAGAATTATGCCCAGGATGATAATAATTATATAAAATTAAAAACCAGAACAATATTACAGGAGTACAACTAAAATGAAAAACTTATTTATAACAACCTTGATTTTCGGGGTGTTACTATTTGCAAATTCTGCTTTTGCACAGAAGGATTTTGAGAAATCCTTTACTGTTAACAGTAGCGATAATCTTAGCTTATCAACAAGTATGGGAAATATCGTAATTGATACTTGGGATAAAAATGAAGTAAATGTCATCGCTAAAAATATTTTGGAAAGCGAAATGAATTTACTATCTATGAATAAAAGCGGAAACATTGTAAAAGTTATTTTTGAAGGTGAAGAATCGGATGATGTAGAATTTGTAGTAATGATTCCTGCTGAATTAAATCTTGATCTTTCAACAGGCGGCGGCAACATAAGTTTGAAGAGTGATCTTAAGGGAAAAATAGATGCTTCAACTGCTGGTGGAAACATTTCCACTAAAAATATTAATGGTGAAGCAGATATTTCTACAGCCGGCGGAAACATTAGCCTGGGAGATGTAAATAGTAATGCTGATATTTCAACTGCTGGTGGCGATATAAAGGTGGGAAGTATTAACGGTTTGGCTGACATCAGTACAGCCGGTGGGAATATTAACGTTGGCGCAGTAAACAATTCTGCTGATATTTCAACCGCAGGTGGAAATATAAGTATTGGTAATATTGATGGGAATGCTGATGTATCCACAGCAGGTGGTAATATCAGTGTTGATAAAGTTTCAGGTGGCGCAGATATATCTACAGCTGGTGGAAATATCAAACTGGATGGTGCAACCGGTATCATCGAAGCTAACACCGGCGCAGGCAATATGAAACTAAAAAATATTAAAGGATCTATTGACGCAAATACCGGTGCTGGAAATATTTATGTGGAGTTGATTCCCGAAGGAAACAAAAATAGCGAGTTGAATTCCGGAGTTGGTAATATTACACTTAAAGTTCCAGAAACTGCAAGCGTAACTATTGTTGCTACAATTCAAGTTATGATGTGGAGCGGTGATGAAAGTGATTTGGATAACATAAATTCCGACTTTACTCCTACTAAAATTGATAGGAGTAAAGAAAGAAAGCAGATTGAAGTTATCTACGACCTAAATGGCGGCGGAAGTAAAATAGAATTAAATACAGGAATGGGTAATATTAATATTAGTAAGCTGTAAGCAACAAGGCGATCATATATTTTCAGACCGTTTATGGAATAAGAAATATATTGAATTAAAATATTTCTAAAAATTAATCGTTCTAAAGATTAAAAACTGCAGATGAATTAGAGTTTATCTGCAGTTTCATTTGAAAGTGGTATTTAAGATTTTTCCTTTTGTTCAGTTATACCTGTTTAAGTCCACTTACTGGTTTGATTTAAAATGTTGATTTCCATCTTCAAAACCATCCGGTTTTAAATAATTTTAAACTTGTTTACCTTTGCAGTGAAACATTTTAGATACATAAATTAAAATGTTATGCCCACGTAGCTCAGCTGGATAGAGCAACGGTTTCCTAAACCGTAGGTCACGTGTTCGAATCACGTCGTGGGTACAAGAAGGGAATAAAAATCTGGTCTGTTATTTCTGCCCTGATTCAATATCAGTCGGAAGACCAACTGCAGCAAAATTCTTATTATAATTCAGCAAATTACCTGCCAGATCTTTGACGTTAGATACTTTTATACGAAAGTTTTTCCAATTGTCATTCTTTTCAATGTACACTACAACTGCTGAGTTACCTTCAACTAATCCAACTTTATAAATTTTAACCGGTAAACTATCGTTGGCTAAAACTTCGTAATTATTTATGTCAAATATTCCGTCCTTTGACATCGGCTCGGAGAAAGTTACTAGTATCATATAAGCATCTTCATCCGATTGTGCTAAAGTGGTTGGCAAAACAAGGATGGAAAGTAAAACAAGTAAAATTATTAAAGAAACTTTTATAGCCATTTCCTCTACCCCCGCGGGTCTCCCTTTTTATTTCTATTCCTAATATTGATGAACACATATTTAATTCTAAGTAAATTAAAATATGATCTGCTATCCAATTTCAATAGGTGTGCCTAATTAATGTGTGAAATTAGGGATTAAAATGCATTCTTAAACAGGAGTATTTTCTCAAACTTAGATAATAAATTTCCATTGTTGCGGAATAAGACATCGGAAGGTCTGGTGGAATCTTTTGATTAGAATTAAATTAAGATGCTCCCCGCGCTGGGAGAGCTTTCGAGTTAATTGGTAAGGACGCTTAACAATCAATCCACAATGCAGGACTTCAACAAAATGATTTTGTTATTTAAGCATCAACATCTTTTTTGTTTGCATAAAGTTTCCTGTTCTCAATTGGTAGAAATATATACCACTCGTAAGTGCGGATCTAAGGTCTGTCCCCAAATCGAATACAATATCGTACACACCTGGAAACAACTCTTCATTTACTAAAGTCGCAATTTCATTCCCAAGAATGTCATAAACCTTCAAACTTACAAATCCAAAATCCGATATTTGAAATTCAATATTTGTAGATGGATTGAAGGGGTTGGGGTAGTTCTGAGCTAATTTATATTCTCTAACATTATTTTCATCTGAAACTCCAGCAAATATTGTATCGGTTCTTCCTGTCATTACCATTGTTTGTGCAATCCGCCTTGTTTCGGTATCCCATCTGATATGTAATATATCGTAAAAAAATCCATCATCAACTGGTTTAAACTTAATTGCGATAGGTTCCAAACCATAAGGTGGAAGTATAAAAGGAACTGAATGTTCTACAATGTATGAACTATCTCTGTTAAAGAAACCTGTAATGTCTATTTCTTCTGGTGAATTGCTGATTAAGTTAATCACCATTGTAGCTGAATCGCCAACGGAAATAGATTCGAAGAAAATAGAAGTAGGTTCAGTTATGAACAAATTCGTTCTCCAGGGAAATTTGTATGCACGGTATTGGTGAAAATAGTTATCATATTTAACTTCATATACAGTAGAGTCTTCTGGGCTTATTTCCGAAACAAATGGATTTTGTATTTCATCCCAGCTTATTAATATATTTCCGTTTGATAATTCCTGTACGCCGCCTCTCACAGAAGAATAGATTGTACCATTACGAGAATATCTTCGTACAAGTGTTGCAGTAAAATTCTGCTCATCAATTTCATATTCAACATAACTCGAGTATTGAGGAATAAGCATATTACCGTTATCAAATAATGCAAGATTGCCGTTTGAAAGCACCCTTGCATCGTGTTGTCTTCCAAAGCCACGGATATCATTAATAAACTGAAACTGGTTTCTCTCTCCACCAAGCCGCCAGATTATTTCGCCGGTTTGCCTGTTTATTTTTGTTATCTCATTAAAATTTCTTGTGGAGATAACTAAGTTATTATCGGGATCGACCTCAATTGAATTACAATGTGTCCAGTCAATCGTATGATTGGTTAGATCAAAAGCTTCATCAACATCAAGAACATCGTAATGATCAAACGAATGCCATCTCCATAGTTCATTGTCATCGGCACCCATATGGTGGATTGTATGAGCTATAAGAATTGCTGCTGTATCTCCGCCGGGAACATACTGGCTCATATCAATTGTAATATAATCTCTTCCGAAAACGTAATATGATCCATCTCCCATCACTTGCAAATCGTGAACATCCAAAGCAAACTCCGCAGGTGTTATGTACTGTTTATCTCTAATACCTGAGCTATTCATTCCATAACTGTATTCTGGTCCGATGTTATAAGTTAATTTGCCATTTGGCTGCTGTTTAAAATCATAAACCTGTCCGGTAACCTTTTTATAGAACAGTGGAATCAATTCATTATCTAATATCAATAAATGACCTGACACTGTGTCGGCGGGTCCTAAGAAGAGGTATTCCGGAGATGGACTATTATTAACAGTAACTGTAATGTTTGGGTAATCGAAAGCAGAGCTTTTGTTTCCATTATCCTGTGAAGGCTGGGCAAAAACTGAATCAACAGATAAAACAAAAAACAGAAAAACCTTTTTCATAGTTGTCATTTCTTAACAATTGTTTTCAACTTACCTTATTATTAAACAAGTTTGGCCCGCTGATATTATTTTAGAAGGATCATCTTCTTAACAGAATGGAAATATTTAGTTCCATCTGTTGGTATTGCTTCAATTGAATAAAAGTAAATTCCCGATGCAACATACCCTGCATCCCAGTTTACCTGGTAACTGCCTGCGCTTTGAGTTAAATTGACAAG
>CAZPSY010000034.1:0-12342 GCA_964589295.1 uncultured Ignavibacteriaceae bacterium | reverse complement strand
AAAAAACATGATCACTATTGGTAAATTAAAAATAATAAATATAAAATGAATAAGCAAATATTAGTTACTGGTGCAGCCGGATTTATCGGCTATCATCTTGTTAAGGAATTAATCTTAAGAGGAAATGATGTTATTGGTCTAGATAATATTAATGATTATTACGATGTAGAGTTAAAGATTGGCAGATTAAGAGAATTGGGGATTTCTGAAAAAAAGATTAAGTATAATCAATATATAAATAGTGAAATATTTGATTTCTTTAAGTTTATTAAAATTGATTTAAATGATAAAGAAAATATTAAAAATTTATTTTCAGATAGTAATATTAAAATAGTCATCAATCTTGCCGCACAAACAGGTGTAAGGTTTTCTTTAGTAAATCCTTATGCATATACAGATAGTAATATTTCCGGTTTTTTAAATATATTAGAAAATTGTAGAAATTATGAAATAGAACATCTTGTATTTGCAAGTAGTTCTTCAGTTTATGGATTAAACAAAATGATGCCTTATTCGATTAACGCGAACGTAGATCACCCTGTTAGTTTATATGCAGCAACTAAAAAAGCTAATGAATTAATGGCTCACTCTTATAGTTACTTATTTAATATCCCAACAACAGGCTTGCGTTTTTTTACAGTTTATGGTGAATGGGGAAGATCGGATATGTCTTATTTTATTTTTACGAAGTCAATTTATGAAGGTAAAGCACTTAATGTATTTAATAATGGTGAGATGGAAAGAGATTTTACTTATGTAGGTGACGTTGTAAACGGGATTATACAAGTTATGGATAGTCCTCCGCAAAAGAATTATCAATGGGCGAGTAAACCCCCGGAATCTTCTTCTTCCATTGCTCCATATAAACTGTATAATTTAGGAAATAGTAAACCGATTAAACTACTCGATTTTATCGGGGAAATAGAAAAATCAATCGGAGTTAAAGCAAATATAAATTTCTTACCAATGCAGCCTGGAGATGTGGTCAAAACTTGGGCGGATATAGCTGAATTTGAAAATGATTTTGATTATAAACCAGAAACTACAATCGACATAGGAATACCAAAATTTATTAAGTGGTTTAAAAAGATTTATAATTACTAAAATATAGTTTAATAATAGAATGGAAATTTGGAATAATTAATAATAATAATGTTGCGTAAGTTTCGAGTCTTATGGTATTAGGTAACTGAGAGTTTTTATTTCAGAGAATTATAAAGAAAACAATAAAATCTCAAGTATAGTTAATGAACAAAAAAACTGAAAAAATAATTATTCTTCTTTCCGACTTCATCACCATCAACCTTGCATGGGCGGTCTTCTTTTACATAAGGGTAGAGACCGGCTGGTTCAAACTTTTGGTAATGCCCGAAGTGTTGGTTCCAATGGTGGTGGTTTATATTTACTGGCTAGTGGTTTTTACTTTCGTGGGCATGTACCGTACATGGTTTGCCTCTTCACGATTCGATGAAATATCAACACTCTTTAAATCTACTTTCGTTGGGATATTTATTTTGTTCTTTCTTATCTACCTTGATGATTATATCCATGGAGTAGAATCTAGCAGCAGGATACTGATCTTTATTTACTGGGCTATGCTGTTTACCTCAACTAGTATTGGCAGATTATTTATCCGGAGTTTACAGCGTACGCTTCTTATTAAAGGTATCGGTAGAAAATGTGCGGTTATTGTTGGCTTTAATCCTAAAGCTAACGAAGTGCACGATCAGATTCTTGAGCACCCCGCGTTGGGTCTTGATGTTGAAGCTTATATTGCGGTCAATCCTGATAATGTGGGTAAATCATATAAAAATATTAAAGTCCGCAGCGCAGTCGATCAACTTGTAGATACCGTTCTTAAATCTCATTCAACAGAAGTAATTATTGCATTAGAAAAAGAAGATCACGACCTGCTTGTAGAAATTATATCAAGACTTGAGTATAAAGGGATCGGGCTTAAAATAGTTCCCGATCTTTATGAAATACTTAGCGGGCAGGCACGTACTTCGCAGATATACGGCATCCCGCTTATCGATATTATGCCAGAGCTTATGCCAGAGTGGGAGAAAAAACTTAAACGAATTCTGGATATACTGGTTTCTTTTACCATCCTCGTTATCACCCTTCCTATTAGTTTAATCTCTGCGATCGCAATAAAGCTTGACAGCAAAGGTCCTGTTTTCTTTGCTCAGAAAAGAAGCGGTGTAAACAGTTCTACCTTCAGTATGGTCAAGTTTAGATCGATGTTTAAAGATGCAGAGAAACATACGGGACCTGTATGGTCTCAGAAAAACGATCCGCGTGTTACAAGGGTAGGTAAAGTTTTAAGAAGATTGAGATTAGATGAAATTCCGCAGATGTATAATGTGCTTAAAGGAGAGATGAGTTTGGTTGGTCCAAGGCCGGAGCGCCCGTTCTTTGTTGAGAAATTATCTGAAGAGATTCCGTATTATAAAAGAAGATTAAAAGTTAGACCCGGTATTACCGGCTGGGCGCAGGTTAAACATAAATATGATGAAAATATTGAAGACGTTAAAGTTAAATTAAGATATGATCTTTTCTATATTGAAAACATGTCAATTAGAATGGACTTTAAAATATTGATGAGGACAATGTATGTTGTTTTATTCGGGAAAGGGCACTATAGTTAATTTGGTTTTAAATTAAAATACTCAATCGAACTATGGCAGAAAAAAAATCTCTTGTAATTATTCCAACCTTTAACGAAATGGAAAACATACCTCAGCTCATCCCGGAAGTTCTTTCTAAAGATGAAGGTATTGAAATTCTTGTAGTTGATGACAATTCGCCCGATGGAACTGCAGCTTATATTGAAAAGCTTATGCAAAGTAACGATAAGATCCATCTCATAAAGCGGGATTATAAAATGGGACTGGGGACAGCTTACTTAACAGGTTTTAAATATGCACTTGAGCATAGCTTCGATTATATTTTTGAAATGGATGCGGATTTTTCCCACGACCCGAAAGAGATAGTAAATTTTTTAAATGAAATTAAAAATTACGATTTGGTACTTGGCAGCAGATATATTAGCGGGGTAAACGTTGTTAACTGGCCAATGCGCAGGTTAATATTAAGCTACTCTGCAAATATTTATACAAAAATAATTACCGGGCTGCATATTAATGATGCAACCGGCGGTTATAAATGTTTTAGAAGAAAAGTGCTTGAAGCAATAGATCTTGATAAAATAAAATCGAATGGTTATGCATTCCAGATTGAGGTGACATTTAAAGCATGGAAAAAAGGATTTAGAATTAAAGAGATTCCTATCACATTTGTCGATCGTGTTAAAGGAACTTCAAAAATGTCTAATAAAATTGTACGCGAAGCAGTTATGAGAGTTTGGAAACTTAGAATAAGAAGTATGCTTGGCTTGCTTAAATAGGTGATGAATTGGATCTTTCGATAATAATAGTAAACTATAATGTAAAAGAGTTTCTTCAGAATCTACTAAACTCAATTGAAAAAGCTTCAGTAAATCTTTCCAGCGAAATAATAGTTGTAGATAATGCTTCTGATGACGGAAGTGTTGAACTGCTAAAATCTAAATTTCCTTCAGTTAAATTAATTGAAAACAAAACAAACCTCGGCTTTGGCAAAGCAAATAACCAGGCATTAAAGATAGCTGAAGGTAAATATCTTCTTTTAATAAATCCTGATGCAATTGTTAGTGAAGATACCTTTACGAAAATGATCGAATTTTTGGAAGGACAAAAGGATGCCGGCTTAGCGGGTTGTAAAATTCTCAATCCTGATGGATCACTTCAACTGGCTTGCAGACGCAGTTTCCCGGGACCATGGACATCCTTCTGCAAAGTCACAGGGTTGAGCAACCTTTTCCCTAACAGCAAAATGTTTGCACGTTACAATCTTACTTATTTAAATGAAAACCAGACCTACGAAGTCGATGCAATTTCAGGTTCATTTATGATGCTTAAAAGAGAGGTTTATGAAAAGTTGGGCGGTTTTGATGAACAGTTTTTTATGTACGGCGAAGATCTCGATCTCTGTTACAGGATACAAAAAGCGGGTTATAAAGTATTTTATGTGCATACAACGCAGGTAATACATTATAAGGGAGAAAGCACCAAGCGAAGTAGTATGGATGAAACGAAAATTTTTTATAATGCAATGCACCTGTTTGTAAAAAAACATTTTTCCAGCTCATTCCTCGTTGAACTTATCTTAAGATCGGCAATAGGATTTAGAAAACTGTTTGCATTTCTCGGCAAGCGGAAGCTTATCTTTTTCTCTATTATCCTGGATTTTATTTTCTTCAATATCTCCTTATTCATTGCAGAAAAAATATATATTGGAATGACTACCTGGGTTGGTTTTAATAAACCTGATTACCTGGTTGTTTATACAGTCCCTGCGGTGATTCATATTATCACAGCATCTTTAATTGGTGTGTATAAAAGGGAGGTGTTTTCCGTTCTAAGGAATTTTGGTGCAATTATTTTAAGCTTTATCATTCTTACATCAATAACATTTTTCTTTAAAGAATATGCATACAGCCGTGCAGTTGTAGTTTTATCCTACTTCCTGCTCATCATTATTTTAACAATGTGGAGGGTGGTTCTAAAACTCTTTTTTAAAGTTGGTGTAAAGTTAGACGGTACAATTAATAAGCGAACACTCGTTGTAGGAGTTGATGATCGCGCAATAGAGATAGCAAAAAAATTAAAAGCACAAAAAAAAGATATTTATAATTTTATCGGGTTTATTGGAAAGTCGCATTCCGATGTAGGTAAAACGCTGGAAGGATTTGAAGTTGCAGGAAGTTTGCAAAATTTTGGAAAGGTTATTAAGGAAAAACAAATTAATGAAGTTATCTTTTCATCACAGGATTTACCCTACGGCGAAATGATGTCACTTGTATCCGCAAGTCCTTATAATAGTGTGGAGTTTAAAATAAGCGGAGATGATCTAAGTTATGCTGTTGGTAAAACTTCTGTTTCAATGCTGGATGATATTCCCCTAATTGAACTACACTATAATATTTCCAATCCCCGGTTAAAAACCATTAAATATATTTTCGATTTTTTGCTGGCAGTTCCGGTTTTGTTTTTGATTTATCCTTTTATATATTTCTCATCAAAGCTAAGTAAAAAGGAATCTGCTTTTAAAAACTTTTTTCTTGGTATCCCCTCTGTTTTATTAGGAAAACGTAGCTTTGTAGGTCCAAAATCAGCAAATAGCAACCTGGGTATGTTCATTGGTAAAACAGGTTTAACAGGATTTTGGTACATTGAGGATGAAGAAAATGAAGCCAATGATAAACTGGATATTTACTATGCAAAAAACCAGAACGTTTGGCTGGATCTGGAAATACTTGGTAAAACATTAAATAAAATGTGGAGTAAAAAAGATAAGTAATGGGTAAAACTATTTTAGATTTTGAAAAACCAATTTTTGAACTGGAAGAAAAACTTGTAGAGATGCGAAAATCTTCCAGTGGACTGAATATTGATAAAGAGATTGCAAGAATTGAAGTAAAAGTTGCCCAGCTAAAAGAAGAACTTTATAAGGATTTAACCAGGTGGCAGCGTGTGCAGCTTGCGAGGCATCCTGACAGACCTTATACTTTGGATTTTATTGACCTTATGACTACTGATTTTGTTGAGCTGCACGGCGACAGGCATTTCGGTGATGATAAAGCGATTGTGGGTGGCTTTGCAAACCTGGATGAGTATAAAGTTATGCTGATCGGGCATCAGAAGGGAAGAGATACAAAATCGAATGTGTACCGCAATTTTGGAATGGCAAATCCTGAAGGCTACCGCAAAGCCCTTAGATTGATGAAGCTCGCAGAAAAATTTAACAAACCTGTTATAACAATGCTGGACACACCTGGTGCATACCCTGGTCTGGAAGCCGAAGAGCGCGGGCAGGCAGAAGCAATTGCAAAAAACCTTTTTGAAATGAGTAAGCTTAAAGTTCCCATAGTTGTTGTTATAATTGGTGAAGGTGCAAGCGGCGGCGCACTTGGTATTGGTATTGGCGATAGAATCCTGATGCTTGAAAATTGCTGGTACTCGGTTATAAGCCCTGAATCCTGTTCAAGTATTTTGTGGAGAAGCTGGGATTATAAAGAGCAGGCAGCCGAAGCCTTAAAACTTACCGCACCAGATTTGCTTGAACAAAAGATTATTGATAGGATAATTCCTGAACCGCTTGGAGGCGCACATATAGAACACGAAACTGCGGCTAAAATTCTTAAAGGTGCACTAAAAGAAGAACTGGCACAATTAGTTAAAATAAAACCAGAAAAGCTTATTGAAAACCGTTTGGAAAAATTTGGTAATATGGGAGCATTTAGTGAATGATCGATAACAATGATATCTCATCTGTATTCACTTAAAAAGTAAAAAAATTAAATCCCGATATATCGGGATTTTTTATTCATTAAAATTAAAAAAGCTTTGTTGAACTTATGTTAATCCATAAAACTAATTTACGTGTGCGTTATGCTGAAACTGACCAGATGCAATACGCTTATTATGGAAATTACCTTGAGTACTTTGAAGTTGGAAGAGCTGAAATGATGCGGGAACATGGTTTAACTTATAAACAGATTGAAGAAAACGGTTACCATATGCCTGTCTCCGAAGCTTTTGTAAAATATAAGAGCCCTGCTTTCTACGACGAGCTTTTAGAGATAGAAACTAAAGTTGAAATATTACCTAAGTTGAAAGTGCATATAGATCATCAAATAAAAAGTGCTGAAAGAGATGTGCTGATTGCGGAAGGATATGTAGAACTGGTTTTTATAAAAAAGGATACGAAAAAAATTACCCGTCCGCCCAAATTCTTTTTTGATGCAATAAAAATTCATTTTAATAAAGATTAAATGAAAGATTATTTCACTAGATGTAATCGTACAAAGCCGGCTTTAAAGGATTCTAATGTTTGAAAAATTAAAGCAGCTTACAGTAGATACAGCAGTTTACGGTGTAAGCACAATGGTTGGGCGGTTTCTTAACTTTATACTTGTTCCATTTTTTACAAACATTTTTCTCCCTTCTGATTACGGAATAATCCAGATAATTTATGCTTATGTAGCAATCTTAAATATTGTTTACATCTACGGTATGGATTCTGCCTATTTAAAGTTTGCAGCATTTAAAGAAATTGGGGACGAAAAAGATAATTTTTCAACTCCTTACATTTCTGTTTTTGTTACCTCACTAATTCTAAGCTTTTTCATCATCCTGAATAAAAATTCTCTTGTCCATGTGCTGGGAATTCCTGATGAATATCATTACCTGGTTTACATAGCTGCAGGTTTAATTTTTCTCGATTCAAATGCAGTTATTCCTTATCTTAAATTAAGATTAGACAGGCAGGCAAAGAAATTTTCGCTATTTAAGATTTTACAAATCTGTGTAAATATAATTCTTAACCTCTATTTTATTTTGATATTGGGATGGGGAATTGAGGCAATCTTAATTAGCAATTTGCTTGCTTCGCTTGCATCCCTCATACTTCTGTTGCCAACAATAGCGAGGCATTTCAGGTTCAGTTTTAATACTAAATTGTTTAAACGGTTGTTCAAATTTGGATTACCTTTTTTACCTGCAGGGCTTTCGGTTATGGTTGTACAGGTTATTGATGTGCCGATACTTGAAAAGCTTACATCACTTAAAACCGTAGGCGTTTACAAAGCCAATTACAAGCTTGGTATTTTTATGATGCTATTTGTAAATATGTTTCAGTATGCCTGGCAGCCATTCTTTCTGCATAACGCAAATGAACCAAATGCAAAAGAAATGTTTGCAAAAGTTCTTACATACTTTACTGTTACAGGTAGTATAATACTTGTAGGGCTTTCACTCTTTATAACAGATATTGCAAAAATACAAATAGCAGGTTACTCGCTTATCGGCCCACTATACTGGGGTGGATTATATATTGTACCTATAATTCTTCTATCCTTTTTAATAAACGGTATGCATATGATTTTTTCGGCAGGAATTTATATTGAAGAAAAGAGCCTATATGTACCACTGGTTACAGGTTTTGGAGCTGCAACAAGCATTGCAGTAAATTTTGCTCTCATTCCTATTTTAGGAATTGTTGGAGCTGCAATTGCTACATTTGCAAGCTATTTGGTAATGGCTATAGGTTATTTTTTAGTAACACAAAAGTTTTATAATGTAAAATATGAGTATGCACGTATTGCAAAAGTTTTTGCAGGAATATTGTTTGCCGCTATTTGTTATTATTTCTTAGTCTATAGTGATAACTTAACTCTATTATTAAAAGGAATAATCCTGATCGGCTTTCTTTCATATTTATATTTTGTTGCTATGGATAGAAATGAAATTAAAGTGATTAAACAAAAACTTGCAGAAAGCAGAAAAAGGAAAGTATAAATATTTATGGCTGGTCCGATTATCATCAAGTTTAAAAGATTAAAGAAAAACCTGGCAGATATACCTCTTCCCTCTTATTCAACGAGCGGCAGTGCAGGAATGGATGTACATGCAGGAATTGAAGAACCAATAATTTTAAAACCGGGAGAGGTTGAACTTGTTCCTACAAACTTATCTGTAGAAATTCCTAGTGGATTCGAAATACAGGTAAGACCTAGAAGCGGATTGGCAGCAAAACACAGTATAGGAATACTTAATTCACCAGGCACTATCGATTCCGATTACCGTGGCGAAGTAAAAATAATATTAATAAATTTTGGCAAGAAAGAATTTATTATTCAACCTGGCGAGAGAATTGCTCAACTCATAGTATCACGGGTTTACACTGCACAGCTTACTGAAGTTAAGGAATTAAACAATACAAAAAGGGGAGAAGGCGGATTCGGGCACACAGGGCGTTAGATATAAAAAAAATAATCCCGGCTTTAGCATTTCTATTTCCAATTGAGTAAACTGCGGCAGGAAATATTCCAATTCTTTCTGCTGTTTTTTACACCTGTTTTAAGCACTTAAAATTTATTTTTGATGACAGATTTTATCCATCTTCATAACCATAGTCATTACAGTCTTCAGGATGGCGCATGTACCATTGACGGACTTATCGCGGCTACAAAAAAAAATAACATGAGCTCGGTTGCCTTGACTGATCATGGCGTATTATATGGAGTTGGTGAGTTTTACAAGAAAGCAACAAAAGCTGGCATTAAACCAATTATCGGTATGGAAGCATATATTGTTGCCGATGGAAGCAGGAAGGATAGAGGTAAGACAGAAGGGAACGGAATCGGCAGGAAGAAAAAAAAATATAACCATCTTATACTTCTTGCAAAAAACAAAGAAGGATTTAAAAACCTATCTAAATTATCTACACTTGGTCACACCGAAGGATTTTATTATAAACCAAGAATTGACCTTGAACTGTTGAAGCAATACAGTGGTGGACTTGTGATCACAACTGCTTGTGCAAGCGGTGTGGTTTCTGCTCATCTTGTTGATGGTAATTACAATAAAGCAAAACAGGTTGCCAAAGTATATAAAGAGATATTTGAAGAAGACTTTTACCTGGAAATCCAGGATCATGGAATGCCGATTGATAAACCAATCCTGGAAATGATGCCAAAAATTTCTAAGGAATTAGGGATTAAATTAGTTGCTACTAATGATTGCCACTACATAGAAAAAGATCATTCAATTGCGCATAACATTTTATTATTACTTGGGGATAAAAATGGTGCCGATTACAGGAGTTTAAGATACGGAACAGACCAGGTTTATTTTAAATCTGCAAAAGAGATGATTGATTTATTTAAAGATTATGATGGTGCAGTTGAAAACACTTTGGAGATTGATTCTAAAATTGATCTGCAGCTGGATTTTGAAGGACATCATTTCCCTGAGTTTCCAATTCCAGATGATTCATCAGCAGAATCGATTGATGAATATTTTGAATTGCTGGCGCGAGAAGGATTAAAAGAGAAAAAGCTTGAGTTTACAGGCGAAGTGAAAGAGAGATTTAATTTTGAGATCGATACCATAAAGAGCATGGGTTTTTCCGGTTACTTTCTTGTTGTTCAGGATTTTATTAATGCTGCTAAAAGTAAAAACATTCCGGTAGGACCAGGAAGGGGAAGTGTAGCCGGAAGCATAGTAGCTTATGCACTTGGAATAACAACTATTAATCCCCTTAAGTATAATCTTCTCTTCGAAAGATTCTTAAATCCTGCAAGAAAATCGATGCCTGATATAGATGTTGATTTTGCCGATGACCAGCGTAGTGAAGTGATAGATTATGTTAAAGAAAAATATGGTGAAGAGTGTGTAACCCAGATAATTACTTTTAATCGTCTTTCATCAAAAGCTGTTATAAGAGATGTTGCAAGAGTTTTAAAAATCCCAATACCTACTGTTAATAATATTACCAAATTCATTCCTTCTAAGTTTGGCAAAGTGTTTTCAATTGAACAGGCGCTAAATGAAGTGCCCGAACTTAAATGGGTGAGAACTTCGAAAGAACCTGAAATACAGGAACTTATAAAACATGCAAAAGTTCTTGAAGGAATGAACAGGAATGCATCGAAGCATGCTGCAGGTGTGGTTATTACGCCGGGTGATGTTAGTGATTATGTTCCTCTTGCAAATGCTGTTGCACAAAACGATATTGTTACTCAGTACAACATGAAAGATATTGAGCAAGCAGGACTGCTTAAAATGGATTTCTTAGGATTACGAACTTTAACAATCATTCGTGATACACTTTCGCTTATTAAGAAAAATCATAATGTAGAAATTGATATCGATGAAATTCCTCTGGATGATGAAAAATCTTACCAGCTTTTTGCTAAAGGACATACCACAGGGATATTCCAGTTTGAGTCTCCCCCAATGCGCGAGCACCTTAAAAAACTTAATCCCACAAGTTTAAGCGATCTTGCTGCAATGAATGCATTGTACCGCCCGGGACCTATGGAATTTATTGATCAATTTATTGATAGAAAATTTGGAAGAAAGAAGGTTGAATATCTTCATCCAATTTTAGAAGATATTCTTAAAGAAACATACGGAATTATAGTTTACCAGGAACAGGTAATACAGATTGCAAACAAAATTGGCGGAATGAGTCTTGCCGAAGCAGATATCCTTCGGCGCGCAATGGGTAAAAAAGATCTTCTTGCAATGAAGGAGCAAAAAACAAAGTTTATTGATGGTGCAGATGCCAAGGGAATTAGTAAAAAAATAGCCGAAGAAATTTTTGTTTCAATAGATAAATTTGCTAACTACGGTTTTAATAAAAGTCATGCTGTTGCATATAGTTACATAGCATACCAAACAGCTTACCTTAAAGCTCATTATCCCTCAGAATTTCTTGCTGCTAACCTAACCAACGAGTTTGAGAACACTGATAAAGTTTCAAACTTTTTAGAAGATTGCCGCCGCTTAAATATTAAGGTACTCCCGCCTGACGTAAATAATGCTTCTGTTAACTTTGATGTTACTGATGGCAGGATAGGATTTGGAATGAATGCAATTAAAAATGTTGGCAAAAATGCTGTTGAAGAAATTATTAAAGTTCGGAAAAAACTTGAAAGGAATTTCACCAGCATTTTCGATTTTTGCATTAACGTTGATACAAGGTTGGTAAACAAAAGAACTCTTGAAGGCTTAGTAACTGCCGGTTCGTTCGATTCTATGGATACAAATCGCGCTTCGCTGTATAATGCAGTAGAAAAAGCTCTTGAGTTTGGAGGCAAAATGCAGCACTCGGTTTTTTCTAATGAGAATTCTTTATTTGGTGGAATAGAGGATTTGGAAATAACTGAACCGGAACTTCAGGATATTAATCCATGGAGTGAAAAGGAAAGATTAGGAAAAGAAAGAGAAGCGGTTGGTTTTTACATATCAGGGCATCCCTTACATAAATATGATGTTGAATATAATTCTTTTACAAATTTTCATATTGGCAAAGATAAAAATATAAATGAAGAAGAAGTTGTTAAAGTTTGCGGGGTAATAACTGGTGTTAGAAAAAAGATAGATAAATCTGGTAAAGACATGGCTTTCTTTACTATTGATGATTTTTCCGGTTCTTGTGAATGTATAATGTTTTCAAAAATATTTGCCAATGATGGCGAGTATGTTGAGGAAGAAGAATCAGTTTTAATTGTTGGGAAGTTAGAAAGCAGCGGTGATGCTGTAAAAATTCATGTTAATAAACTTTTGCCGTTGGATAGAGCTAGAGAAGAACTTTCAAAAAGTATAAACTCTGTAATCGATAATTAAAACAAAAAATCAGAATAGAAAAATTAATCACGACTATTCTGATTTAGATTTATAATTTGAAAATTTATTTTGTCTAATTAACAGACCAACTCTCACCTGATGC
>CAZPSY010000033.1:7860-12360 GCA_964589295.1 uncultured Ignavibacteriaceae bacterium | reverse complement strand
ACAGAATTATTTTATGAATCGTTGCAGGTTCCTTTGCCGCAATCTACTTATATTAAACCCATCCTCTTAGCTTACTTGCCTGTGCAACCCGGGCAACACCAACAAGCATTGCAGCTAAACGCGGATGTACCTTTTTCTCCTTTATAGCTTCCTGCACTCTCTTGTAGGCGAGAGTTAGTTTTTTATCCAATTGTTTGTGTACCTCCTCTTCTTCCCAAAAATAGAGAGATTTATCCTGTACCATTTCGAAGTAAGATACAATTACTCCACCGGCGCTTGCAAGGATATCGGGGATTACATAAGCACCGTTTTTATGAAGAATGATATCAGCTTCGGGAGTTGTAGGACCGTTCGCAAGCTCACAAACCACGCGTGCTTTTATATTTTTTACATTTTTACTGTGGATTGCATTTTCCAATGCTGCGGGATATAATATTTCCACATCAAGCTCTAACAGCTTGTCATGCGGTATTTGTTTTGAACCAGGGAAATTTAGTACTGCACCGGTTTTAAGTTTGTGATGAACTAATTCTTCAGGATGAAAACCATCAGGGTTATATATTGCACCTCTTGAATCGCTTACAGCTACAAGCTTACCTCCACCCAGCATTTCAGGGTGAAGGAGTGCTGCCCTTTGTCCTGCATCACCAAAGCCCTGTATAGCATATCCTTTTGTTGGATCGAATCCTAAAGCTTTACAAGCTTCCCTTACCGTAATTATGCCGCCTCGTGCTGTCGCATCTCTTCTTCCTTCTGTTCCGCCAACCTGTAAAGGTTTATCGGTAAACACACCCGGACTATGGTTCCAATTAATTTTTTCGTATTCATCCATCATCCAAGCCATTGTTTGCGGGTTTGTATAAACATCGGTTGCAGGTATATCTCTATCTACACCAAGCAGGGGAGAGATAGCTCTTACATAATGCCTTGAAATTCTTTCCAGTTCCATCTCGCTCATGGTTTTAGGATCGCAGCAGATGCCGCCTTTACCGCCGCCAAGCGGAAGATCAACCACTGCAGTTTTCCATGTCATCCAGCTAGCAAGTGCGCGGATTGTATCCACTGTTTCTTCGGGGTGAAAGCGGATACCCCCTTTTGCAGGTCCCCTGGAAGTATTATACTGAATTCGGTATGCCTGGAAAATTTTAGTTTCGCCACTATCCATTCTTAAAGGAATGGTAAAACTTGTTTCCATCTGGGGAACACTCAAAAATTTTATTGTTGCCTCATCAAGATTTAAAATTTTTGCTGCTTCCAGGATTTGCTGTTGTGCTACGTGGAATGAATTATATGATTGCATACTTAATCTTCCTTATGCTTTGATTTATCATCAATAGGTGGTTTTAGTTTTGTCTCTGCATAAACATCGAGGATTATCCTGTACCAGCATTTCTTACAAACAAGAGCTCTATCTGTTGCCAAAAGCACTTGCTGCCAGGGCGTTAGCCCATTGCCACAGTGCGGACAGGTAGAGGGTACAGGTTGGTTTTTTGTAGATTTATCTTGTTCCAATGTTCTGCTCCGGTTTAATTATTATCCCCTCGTTTTCGTGACCATTCATTTTAATTATAACAGGATGTTTAAACCTTATATGTTTTGTAAAAGTTTTACTCTCCACGGTTTCCTGTTTAAGCAGCCAGTCCCAATCAACAAAATCATCAACCTGCAGAGAACTGACAGTGAAGTAACCAATCATAAAAGAAGTTATATTCTGGAAAAAATGAGAGCCCTGCGAAGGTTCAACAGCCAGGTCTTTAAAACTTGTTTCCACAATTGCTTTTGCACCGGCAATCTGATCCCAGTTTACCGGGATGCCCAGCCAGGGATCGAGAGAACCCCATCTTCCCACTCCAACCAGTAGATATGGTTTTTTTTCTTTTATTAATTGTGTGTTAAAGGAAGCAACTTCTGCAGCAACTTCTTTACTTTTAGCCCTTTCAAAGAGATGATAATCTACTACAATTGCATCGTGAATGTTGTTTATAATTCCGTTACCAAGTACACGGCTGCTTTGGCAAATAAGTTTTTCTTTTTTAACCTTTTCAATTTTAAGATCTTCAAAATCGTGACTAACAACCAGGGGTCTTATTTGGAGCAAACCAAATTCTTTCTTCTTGCCAGGCACTGTTGGCATCTTAACGGCAAATTCCATTTCAATAGCAGTTCCCATTCCCCAGTTACCCATCTCCAGCAGCAACTCTAAAATATTAGAAAGTGGAAACATTTTGTTTCTTAATACTGGTCCGAATGTTACAATTCTTTGTCCCTTCCTCGATAGTCCATCGTAAATAGCATCGTTATCCGGAATGTAAGTAGACCCAACATAATTAAGAGATCCATCTGCTTCAGCAATTTCCAGCCCGAAGTGTTTTACAAGTTTATCATAAGTAACATTTCCAAAATCTGTTTTTTCATCTAACTGAAGTGCAAAGAATCCCCGTTGGCTGTTCTTTAATGATTCCTTTACAGAATAAAACTGAATTAGGTCATCAGGATATTTTGGACAGAATCTTACAGTGTTACCACCTTCAACAACCATTTTACCCAATCCAAGGGCAACAGATACAATTCCATCTGTAGGTTTTTGAGGTGGAAGAGGATAAAAATTGAATGATTTTGCTACGCCAGAAAATTCAGGATAAAACCTGTTGTCGTGAATATTACCTACCATTTTTTGAATGATAACTGCCATCTTCTCTTCTTCCGAACGGTAGGCAGTAATATTAATGTAATTTTTTGCACCCTGGTAAAATGTAGAAGCGTAAACTCTTTTTACTGTTGTAAGAAGATCATTCAATCGTATTAGCGGATTCGGGTTATTATTAGGGATCATGTATGTTTGATAAACACCTGCAAACGGATGGTACTGCGAATCTTCCAGCAAGCTTGATGAGCGCACAGCAAGAGGTGTATTAATAAGATCGAGGAAAGCTGCCAATTCACCAAGAATTTCTTCAGGAAATTTTGATGCGTCTAAAAACCGTTTGGTTATCTCTTCGTCATCATCAGATTCTAAAGCAAACTTTCTCAGGCTATTCATCTCAAGAAAATCATCAAAAACATGAGTTCCAAGAACAACTGCCGGTGGTACAGCTACCTGTACATCTTCAAACTGATCGCTGATCTGATAATTGTAGATTAAGGTATTTACAAAACCTAATCCTCTGGCTTTGCCGCCAAGTGATCCGCCGCCTATCCGTGCAAAGCTGCTTTGGGGATCGAAAGTTTCTTTTGTAAAATCTGCAATAATTCCCCTTTGCCTCAATAGTCTGTAATCGTGGAGTGCACTTACAAGATAATCTCTTAAAGCTTCTACAGAAGCGTAGTCTGAAACTTTTCGCGGTCTTAACTGGTGAGCCAGCCAGAATTCTGTGCGTGCTTTAAGCCAGTTAGAAAAATGATTTTTTGAAGCATGAAACATTATACAATCTGGCGGAACAATTTTAAGTTTTTCTTCCAGGTCTCTTAAGTTTTCTGCCCGGTCAACTTCACTTCCATCAGGTGTTCTGAAGACAAAATCTCCAAACCCGAACTGACGATTCATAAAATGTTGAAGTTCTAAAATTAAAGTAGGAGAATCTTTTAATAGAAATGCAGTTCCTGCTTCTTTAGCAGCAGCTTCCGCTTCTGCATTATTTGAAGTAAGCAGTATTGGTATATCGCTCACTTCATCTTTAACAGAATTAGCAAGTTTAAGACCGGCTGAATCATCGAGTTTGCCGTTGCGTGGAAAAGCAATATCTGAAATTATACCAAGCACAAGTTCTTTATATTTTTCAAAATATTCCCACGCTTCTTCGTATGAAGAGCAGAGTAATATTTTTGGTCGTGCCCGCATTCTTAAATACTTATGTGAAAGATTTATTCCTTCTGAAATAAGCCGCTGGCTTTGTTTAAGTATTTCCGTATAAATTATAGGCAAAAGGGCAGAGTAGTAACGTTCGTTGTCCTCGATAAAAATTACATTTTGTACACCAACTATTTTACTGTCGTGTTCAACATTCAACCTGTCTTCAATGTATTTAATAATTCCAATGAGTATTCTAAAATCGCCGGTCCATATAAAAACTTTATCGAAGACTGAACTTTCGGGGTTTTCTAAAAGTGCTTTCAGTTCCCGGTTATCGTGCCCAAGAAGGACTATGGGAATACTAAGACCCGCTTCCTTAACCAGCTTTGCAAAACCGAGCGCCGTCATATCTTCAATATGCATGGTGGTAATTATCAGGTCGAACCTGCCTTCTTCCTTAACTCGCTTCACCGCATCCTGTCCGCTGGAAACTCTTGTTAATTCGGGAGAGTGACTGAGGTTTAATCCCTGGTACTCGTTGCGTATCAGTTCATACAATCTTCCATCTTCCTCAAAAAGGTAGAGATCGTAAAGACTGGAAACAAGCATGATGTTTGCAATTCTAAGGCGCATTAGGTTCTGGAAACCCTGGAAACGGTTTCCGTAACCATGCTCAACCCAGCGTGCTTCCGGATTACTCTTTGTTTCTT
>CAZPSY010000033.1:0-7760 GCA_964589295.1 uncultured Ignavibacteriaceae bacterium | reverse complement strand
GTAAACTGCTTTCTTATACTTGTCGGTGTATTCTTTAATTCTTCCGCGGCGCACGTTTTTCAATTCCATAATGTAAGCTAATTTTTTCCTGTCAATACCTTCTTCATCATAAATGTAACCGTTGGAATCGGAAAGTGTTACAACTTTTCCGCCAAGATCTAGTATTTTTTCGGTTGTATATTGTGCTACGTTACCGCTTCCGGAAACAAGGCAGGTTTTTCCTTCAAGAGTTTCATTTTTTGTTCCCAGCATTTCTGCAGCAAAATAAACTGCACCGTAACCTGTAGCTTCAGGACGAATAAGTGAACCGCCCCAATTAAGACCTTTACCTGTAAGTACGCCGGTAAACTCATTTTTTAATTTTTTATACTGACCAAACATGTAACCGATCTCTCTGCCTCCCACACCAATATCGCCTGCGGGTACATCTGTATTTGGACCGATATGGCGGAATAACTCACTCATAAACGCCTGGCAGAAGCGCATAATTTTAAGATCGCTTTTCCCTTTTGGATCGAAATCGGAGCCGCCTTTACCACCGCCCATAGGTAGGGTTGTAAGTGCATTTTTAAATACCTGTTCGAAGGCAAGAAACTTCAATATGCCAAGGTTAACAGATGGATGGAAACGCAATCCGCCTTTGTAAGGACCAATAGCGCTGTTCATCTCTATCCTGTAACCAAGGTTAACATTTACTTCACCCTGGTCATCTACCCAGGGAACGCGAAACATAATAATTCTTTCAGGTTCAATAATTCTTTCAAGAACCTTAGCTGAACGGTATTCAGGATGCCTATCCAGAACTATACTTAGTGAATCAGCAACTTCTTCAACTGCCTGGTGAAATTCCGGCTGGGCAGGATGTTTTGCTTTTACTTCTGCCATTAAACTTTTTACATAATCAGACATACAATTACTCCTTTTTATTTTAGAACATTTATGTCGATGATAAAAATCATTTACTTGTATAATTATTGTTAGTATATAGGTTAAAGCTAAATGATTAATAAATTAGCTGGTATAACTAAAATTGTGAAAAGCTTGTAACAATTATTATTACAAGATTTTTTTAGGAATGTAAAACTGATGAATCTAAGTAAGTTTAAGAAAGGCCCGGTTTGGTAATAATTCCTTTATTTAGATGACCATTTATTCTTACTGAAATTGGTTTTTCAAAGCGAAGGTGTTTTGCAAATTCCATTTTTTTACAGGATCCTGTGCAATGCCATCCTCAGATTTGTGCGGAGGAATGGGATAAAAATTATACGACTTGCTTACACCGGGCAATGCATTCCCCACCTAATGAAAGAAAGAATGGGTCTATATTTAATATAGTAGTATAAGAATATTTTTAATGCTTAAGAATTTCGTCGACCTCTTCTAAGTCTAATCCTGTAACATGTTTGATTCCGCTGATATCTTCAGCCTCATGAGTAAGAGATGCGATATCATCCCTCGATATGTGCTCAAGTGTAAATTTACGGCTGCCGCACATAAGCTGCCGTAGTCCTTGTGCTAGTCGCTCATAATATGTGTAGAGTCCGAGAGCACCGGTAGGTATCTTTTCAAATTCTTCATCACCCAACTCAACACGAAGATCGGCTGCTGTTACAAAGATTTCATCTTTCGTATTTCCAAACCGTTCTACATATACAGGCACCTGATTTTCATCAATAGTTCTGCCTATGGTTTTTCCTACCATCGCTGCAGCAATGGGGCTACGAGCCATACCGATCAGTTTCACAAATGGTGCGCCTATAGCAAGACCTTTAAATATTTGGTCTTCAAAGGTAAAACCTCCGGCTAATGCCAGAGCAGGTATATGCTCACCTTGATCAGAAAGACGCTTAGCGTAATTGTAAAGAAGAGAATGCAGTTCAACCGGCGGCATACCCCATTCATTCATCATCCGCCAGGGACTCATTCCGGTACCGCCTCCCGCTCCGTCAACGGTTAATAAATCAAGTTTATACTTTGATGAGAACTTAATTGCCCGTGCCAAATCGGCAGGTCTATATGCACCTGTTTTTAAGAAAACATATTTTGCACCAGCCTTACGCAACTCCTCTACTCGCTGTGCAAAAGACTCTTCGGTAACCATGCCAATACGAGAATGACGTTCGAATTCCTTAAATGCACCACGTTCAAAAGCCTTAATAACATTGGGATCCGTAGGGTTTGGTAGAACAATGTATCCGCGATCATAAAGCAATTGGGCTTTTTTTAGGTCTCCAATTTTAACCTCGCCACCGATATTTTTTGCTCCTTGACCCCACTTGAGTTCAACACATTCAACTCCTAACTTATCAATTGCATACTCCTGAACACCCAGACGAGTATCTTCAACATTAGCTTGCACAATAATAGCTCCGTAACCGTCACGCTGGTAATCTTTATAAAGTTTCACCCTCCGTTTGAGATCAACTGTATCTAGTATTTTACCATCTTTAATTACGGATTCCTGATCCATTCCGACTACATTTTCCCCAATTGTTAAACCGGTTCCAGCCAGAGCAGAGCCAATAGCCAATCCTTCCCAATTGTTTTTGGCTATATTAGTTGAACCAATACCTGGTATAATCCACGGATAGCGGAATTTCAATCCTTTATCATGCCCGAAGGCAACTTCAATGTTTACAGCCGGGAAAATGGCTTTATCACTGTCGGCTTCAATACCATGCGCACCCACAGCGGTACCCATAATATTGAAATGTGAGTAATCAACAGGATAGGTTTTTTCAGAGGCAGTTGTGATAACACCAAAAGGTTGTGGGTAAATAACCTCGTGACCTCTATAGGCAGATTTTCCTATCTCGCACATACCGATACAACCATCAACACAGGTTACACACATTCCCGATGCTGGCGTTACCGAGTCTTCTGTCCTGTTCTTTGTTAATGTTGCGGCTGAAGAGTTAACTCTCGATAGTGTCATTGTCATTCTATTTTCCTCCGTTATTTTTTTTAATCTTTCTTTATCTCACATGCGACACAGGGTTCCATGTAGCACATCATGTCATTAAATTGTTCTTTTTCCACGCAGGGCGGACTGAGATTTGCACAACCTCCACAAATTGCTTTATCTGGTTCTGTATAAGTACATCTAAGCTGACAAGCTGGACAGACATATATACATCCGCCGCAAAGACGGCATTCTTCCGATTTAATATCGAATGGTGTTCCGAGACTTCTGTTTTCACCTCGCCCACGGAACCCAATAGCCTTTGCCATCATTTGTTCTTCACACATCCGTACACATAGTCCACATAAAATACAATCTTCATGCTCCTGTCTGAAGCGTTGCTGGCGGATTTGATGTGCCGCTGCAAGATCCTGAATAACCTTTGATTGAGGGCAAGATGCTATCAATAGTTCAAGTATCATCTTTCTTGCTCTAAGCACTCTTGAAGTTGCAGTTCTTATGTACAAACCTTCTTCCACCCTGTATGTGCAGGAAGTAACCAACTTGCTGTTAGGTTCTCTGCCAACCTCAACCACACAAAGACGACAAGCTCCATAAGGGGAAAGCCCCTCCACATGGCATAGTGTAGGAATAGGAAAACCATAAAACTTAGCGGCTTCCAACAACGTAGTACCTTCTTCAACAGATACATCAAGCCCGTTTAAGGTAAATGAAATCATCTTAATTTCCTCCTGCTATAACCAGTGGTTCATCTATTTCTTGTGGTTGCGTGAACTCAAGATCACATCGTAAACATCTTTTTGCTTCGCACATGGCTTCTTCAATTGAAAGCGATACTTCTACCTCAGCAAAATTCCTTTTTCTCCAATCGACAGAAGCCCTTGGTGTTTCAACACGCCTGACTTCTGATGTCTCTTCATCTTCAACCTCTAACGGTTCTATATAGACATGAGGCAAGTCAAGTTCTGCTGGCTGATCTAATTGCTCACCTCTTAAATAATGGTCGATCATCGCAGCGGTTTTCTTGCCTGCAGCTATGGCTTCGATAACAGTGTTGGGACCGGTTACTACATCTCCTGCAGCAAACACTCCCGGTCGGCTAGTTTGTAATGTTTTACCATCAACTTTTACCGTATTCCAATCGGTCACTTCAATTTTACTGGAACGAGCCGGACCGATACTGTCGATTCCGGAGTCCTCACTAATTGCTACGATTAGAGTATCGAGCTCTATTATTTTTTCAGTGCCTTTAATAGGAACCGGTCGGCGTCTGCCACTAGAATCTGTATCTCCCAATTCATTTCTAATAATTTCAAGGCCAGAAAAATAACTGCTAGTAGTAATTATTTTCTTAGGTGATACCAATGTTTGGATTTTTATACCTTCCTGGTCGGCGGCTTCAATTTCCTCCGAAAAGGCAGGCATTTCTTCCCGAGTTCTACGATAAAGGATAGTGACGCTTTCTACTTCCTTTTGGCGGAGAGCTGTACGTGCTGCATCAATAGCGGAATTACCTCCTCCTATCACACCGACTCGTCCTTTTGCAAGTTCTTTATTTTTTAGATTAAATGCCTTAAGAAACTCTATCGATGGAAATATACCTTTGACATTTTCATTTTCTAATCCGAGTGGTCGGCTTTTATGTGCACCCATAGCTAGTAAAACAGATTTATATCCTTCGTTAAACAACTGGTCTATTGTAAACTCACTTCCAAGAGCAGTATTGCATTTCAAGGTAATATTATCATCCAGAAGTGACGCTATTTCATTTTTGATTGTCTCTTTCGGTAGCCGGTAGGATGGAATGGCACAGAACAGCATACCGCCAGGTTCTTCTTCAGCTTCAAAAACAGTAACCTTATATCCTTTTAATGAAAGATAGTGAGCTGCTGTAAGGCCAGCCGGCCCTGAGCCAATGACCGCTACCTTAGGTGAATCTTTAGTGGCGCTGGCTTCCCTTACCGGATGATAAGTTAATGGATCAATGCGATCCGTTATAAAACGTTTAAGAGCCCTTATAGCTACCGGATCACTTCCGCTTGTTCCCAGCCGGCAGCGTTCTTCACATTGATGGTCACAGACTCTGGCACATACCGAAGGGAATGGATTAGCATCGCGTATAGTAGCGTAAGCCTCTTCGAATTCACCGCGCGCAATATGAGCAACATAACGCCAAGCCTCTGTTCCTACAGGGCATGCCGAATGACATGGAGCACCCACAAGTTCAGTGCATACAAAAGCATCACATTTTTTGTCAATGATATGCCTTTCATATTCCTCCCTGAAATAACGCAAAGTGCTAAGCACCGGGTTGGAAGCAGATTGCCCGAGTCCACACATCGTAGTATCCTTTACAACCAGAGCTAGTTCCTCAAGAAGATCGAGATCCTTAAGTGTTCCTTTTCCTACAGAAATATCCTCGAGAATTTCATACATCCTTTGTGTACCTTTACGACATGTGAAACATTTCCCGCAAGATTCATCTTTTAGAAATTTCATAAAGTACTTAGCCACATCAACCATGCAAGTATTATCGTCCATTACAATCATTCCACCTGATCCCATGATCGATCCTGCTTGGGCAAGGCTATCGTAATCAATTGGAAGATCAAACATCTTAGCTGGAATACAACCCCCGGAAGGACCACCGGTCTGAACAGCTTTGATTTTGGCCTTACCTACAGAACCACCACCAATATCATAAACAACTTCACTCATCTTGATGCCCAGTGGTACCTCTACAAGCCCGGTATTTTTAATTTTACCTACAAGCGAAAATATTTTTGTACCAGTATTTCCGGGAACACCTATCTTAGCGTACTCTTTTCCTCCGTTCTTGATAATAACTGGTATATTAGCAAGCGTTTCCACATTGTTAATACAGGTAGGCTTTCCACTAATCCCTTTCTCAATTGGATATGGCGGACGCTGTTGTGGTTCACCCATAAAGCCTTCAATAGACTTTATTAAGGCTGTTTCCTCACCACAAACAAATGCTCCAGCTCCGCGGATGATTTCTATATTAAAGTTAATGTCTGTGCCTAAGATATTTTTTCCTAAAATGCCCATATCTTCTGCTTGTCTAAGGGCAATGAGCGTGTGTTTGATTGCCAATGGGTATTCGCTGCGCACATAGATAAATCCCTTAGTAGCACCAATGGCAATACCTGCAATGATTATCCCTTCAATGATAGCATGAGGATTACCCTCAAGGAGACTTCGATCCATATAAGCACCCGGATCTCCCTCATCGCAATTACAAACAATGTATTTTTGCCCACTTCCATTTTGGGAAGCGCTAGCTAATTGCCACTTTTTCCCGGTAGGGAAACCTGCACCACCACGCCCCCTGATACCGGAAAGCAGAACTTCGTTTATAATCCATTCCGGATCAATCTTTGTTAAGACCTTTTCGAGACTGGCATAGCCATCCAGTTCAATATAGTTCAAGATTCTTATTGGGTCTAATTTCTGATTATTACCCAGAATTGTACGGGTTTGCTTATTAAAAAAGGGAATGTCTTTTTGACAATGGTAATATTTTTGAATTTTTGGATCCTGGTAAATCAAACTTTCATCTACAAATCCGCCAACAGCAGCTTCAACTACTCTTGGAACATCTTTCATACTAAGTTTAGGATAAAGCTGGTGACCGGGTTCAACCAAGATAAACGGGTCCATTTCGCAAAAACCCTGGCATCCAGTAACTCTAATTTTAACTTTTTCTCCCATGCTGCGTTCAATAATATAACGTTTAATAACTCTGAGTATATCATTAGAACCGCTGGCTTGCCCACCAGTACCAGTACATACAACTAGGGTTGGTTCGTCAGGCTGAAGCTCTTTTTCACTTAGAACACGTTGACGAAAATTACTGAATTCTTTAACAGATGAATGTTTCCTCATCAAATAATCTCCTATTAAAAACGCTTCTGAAAAATCATCATTCTATTGTAGACCCACCCACATCCAATATGTGTTCTTTGCAACCACGTCGTGCACATATTTGTACTACTCCACCACCGCGGACAATCATAGGTACCATTGGTGCACCGCACGCTCCACACTTAGCACCACCAATGAGTTCGGCATGGCAATGAGGGCAGAAAATATTTAAGATAGTACCGGGTGGTATTTCATATAGTGAGACAACTCTAGGGCTTCCGTAAAGGGAGGATAATGCAAGCCAGCCATGTTTGTTATCAAATGATACTGTAACTCGAATAGCAGGGTATCCATCAATTATAGTTTCCGAATGCATTAGACTGTGATTACAACGGGAACAACTAACCTCAACCGGGAAGATGCGCTCGTCAGTCTCAACCTTTATAACATCAAGACCTGTGCGAGTTTTCCTAAGTATTTCTGAGACTAAAGAAGCCTTCACCTGTGGGAAATAATGACCGTCCACTACTACAACAGGTCCAAGTGCACAAGCACCTAAACAATTTACTGTTTCCATAGTGAACTCTCTATTTTCAGTTGTTTCACCTGCTTTTATTCCCAATGCCTTTTCAAGTTCTCGAGCAACCGTAGGACCACCGCGTACATGGCAAGCAGTTCCTAAACATACTGAGATAAGATGTTTACCCCTTGGTTTTAAGCTGAAGGACTTATAAAATGTAGCAATTCCATATATATCTACGAGTGAGCGTCCGGTTTTTTCTGCTACTTCTTTTAGCTCTTTCTCGGGTAAGTAACTGTATTTGGATTGGATCTTTTCAAGAATTGCAATCAGTCCTGTTGTCCTATAAACATTATCCTCAAGAATTTGATTCACATTTTCAGGTTCCATATTATATTTCCCTTAAAACAGTTTTCCCAAAATGGTTTCATA
>CAZPSY010000032.1:0-12418 GCA_964589295.1 uncultured Ignavibacteriaceae bacterium | reverse complement strand
AGATGAAGATCAACTGTATAATGATTTCCATCAGTGATAAATATTTTATCATCCACCATTCTTAATTCAGGATTGTAGCCACCCTCTTTTAGCTTACTAACAGTCTGTCCCATTCCAAACGGAACAATTTCAACTGGAAGAGGAAACTTTCCTAAATTATCAACAAGCTTTGTTGAATCTACTATCCAGATGTTCTTCCTGGATGAAGTTGCAACAATCTTTTCAAAAAGTAGTGCGCCGCCGCCGCCTTTAATCCCATTTAAATTTTTATCAACTTCATCGGCACCATCAATTGTTAAATCAATTTCACCTACATCATCAAAATTTAAAATATGGATTCCCAGTGATTCTGCAAGTTTAGAGGTAGCTGTAGAAGTTGAAACCGCTTTGATCTTTAAACCCTCATCAACTTTCTGTGCAAGTTTTTTTATCAGGTAAGTAACAGTTGAGCCAGTGCCCAGCCCAACTATCATTCCGTCTTCAATAAATTCTACCGCCTTTTCGGCTGCAATCTGTTTTTCGTTCATTTTATAATTTCGGAAACCTTAAATTTTAGTTATCAAAAATCGTATATAAGATATCTCAACGCAAATTCTAAATAATTTGAGATTTGTATTGATTAATATTATGTATGAATAACGTATTAAAAAAATTGAGCATTTTAAAATTTAACTAAAGGAGATGGGCCATGCATCATTTCGATCCCAGCACTGAAATTCAGGATTACCTTGTATTTGGTGAGTACGGTGGAGTTAATCCTTCAATTGAAGATTCATCAACATTTACTTTTCTTAGTCCTGAAAAAATGAAAAGTCTTTTTGATCATGAAATTGAAGGCTGCTTTTTATATTCCCGCCATTGGAATCCTACTAATAAGTATTTAGCAGACGCATTAGCACGCCTTGAAGACAGCGAATCGGCGATTGTAACTTCATCCGGTATGGCAGCAATTTCTGCAACTATTTTGCAAATTTGTAAAACCGGTGACGAAGTAATTTCCGGTAGAACAATTTACGGTGGAACTTATGCTTTGTTTAAAAACTTTCTGCCGAAGTTGGGTATAAATGTTAAGTTCGTAAATATCCAGGATCTTGATGCGGTTAAAAGCGCTGTTAGCAGTAAAACTAAAATTATCTATTGCGAAACTGTAAGTAACCCGCTTTTGGAAATTGCCGATATACCGAAACTCAGTAAGCTGGCAAAAAAGAATAAATTAAAACTAATGGTTGACAATACTTTCAGCCCTATCGTGCTTTCGCCAATTCAACTTGGAGCTGATATTGTTATTCATAGTTTAACCAAATTTATAAATGGAACAAGCGATTGCGTTGCCGGCTGTGTTTGTTCATCAAATGATTTTATAAACGAACTAATGGATATTAATTCCGGGGCTGCAATGCTGCTGGGACCTGTTCTGGATAGCCACAGGGCTGCAAGCATTCTTAAAAATTTGCACACGCTTCACATCAGGATAAAGAAGCATAGTGAAAACGCAATGTTCTTAGCTGAAAATTTAGATAAACTTGGCTGCAAAATATTTTACCCGGGATTGATCCATCACAATGGTAATAAGCTTATTAACGATTTGATGAATGAAGGTTTTGGTTATGGCGGTATGCTTGCCATTGATTTAGGAGATGAAGAAACTGCTGATAAGTTTATGAAGAAAATGCAGGATGAAAAAGTAGGCTACCTTGCTGTTAGTTTAGGTTATTTTAAAACTTTATTCAGTTCACCGGGTCACAGCACTTCTTCCGAAATTCCGAAAGAAGAACAGGATAAAATGGGTTTAAGCGAAGGTTTGGTAAGGATATCAATCGGGCTTGATAATGATATTCATAAAACATTTGAACGAATAAAAAAATGTTTAAATGATGTTGGTTTGTGCAAGAAATAATTATAGAATTACTGCGAGCTGAATGGATTAAATATAGGAATAGTCGGAAAGATATTTTTTGGCAATAACTAAAAATGAGATTATCATAATAAAAGAACCGAATGAAACATCGGAAGCGTAATGTGCACCAATTACTACCCTGCTTAGAGGTACAGCAATTCCCCATGCTACTATTAATATTGTAATAAAAATTTTTGCAATTTTGTTCTTTTTCGAAATAAGAAGAATTATTGGTAGCAGCATCCAAGCCATTGCTGCATGACCCGATGGAAACGATTCGCCGCCCGTTATTCCTTGCGGCAGGTACCATTCTGTAAAATCGGATTGGAAGGAATTAAGATCTCTGAATCTCAATCTTCCCCAGAATATTTTAATCATATGAATAAAAATTAGATAACCGATAAGAGACATAGCGGTTATTACTTTTGAAGTTAAAAGTACAGCCGAGGAAAAATTCACAGCAATTTTTTTTAAAATGATAACAATAATTAAAGCAAAAAAGAGGGAAACGGTTGCCACGGAAAATAAGTTATTGTAAAAGAAATCGTGGTTGCCGGTTAGTCCCCAGAGAATTACAAAAATTATATAAATCAATACAGCTGTGGATCCAATTTGGAATAAAGTAATAACTGATATTCTCTTTATTAAAGAGTTGCTGCTGTAATTCACGATGTAAATAATTAAACCAGACAAAACTATAAATGCACCAGGTAACTCGCCATACAGTTCAAGGAAAACAGCCCATCCTGCATTTGGATTTACAATTGAGTTTGAGATTTGCAAATCTGAAAAAGCAAAATAACCAGCCAGCACACTCCACACAATAATCAGCGGGTAAATTATTTGTTTAACGTTCTTCATAAGAATGTAAGATATATTACAGTTTTAAAGATTAAAGATATAATGATTGACAACTCTATGATAACAAACTATTTTAAACAATAAAAAATATATTACAGTATTAATAGAAAATCTTATTTATATTCTAATCTAACATGGCTTCAATTATTTCCAAATATTTTAACTGGCTTCAAAAAGATGCACCTGCTGGTGAAGTAGAACGCTATCCTGAAATTGATGATAATGGGGAAACATCGGTTAAAGGTATTTACATTATTGGCGATCTTACCGGTATCCCACTTCTTAAACTTGCTTCGGAGAGTGGTAAGAAAATTATTAACACAATTCTTAGTGAGCAGAATTTTCAAAAACTTAAATCATCAAATAAAGATGATGAAATTTATGACCTGGTTATAATTGGTGCAGGACCCGCAGGAATAGCGGCAGGAATTGAAGCAGCTAATCAAAAATTAAAATTTACCATTATTGAATCTGCACAAAAATTTAATACCATTGTAAATTTCCCCAAAGGTAAACCAATCTTTGCTGAACCGGCGGTTTATGATCAGCAATCTGCTTTAAAAATAAATGATGGCACAAAGGAATCGTTACTTGAGGAATTGGAAAACCAACTGACCGGTATTGATCTACCTATCGAAGAAGGTGTGATGGTAGATAGGATTGATAATAAGGGCGATCATTTTGAGTTAATAACAAAGAAGGTAAATTACAAAGCGTTAAAGGTTGTGCTTGCAATTGGAAAATCCGGAAATGCAAGAATGCTTAATGTCCCAGGAGAAAATCTGCCAAAAGTTTATAATCGTCTCTTCGATCCTGCAGATGCAAAAGAACATGATGTGCTTGTTGTGGGCGGAGGTGATTCCGCGATTGAAACAGCAATTGCAACTGCGGAATATGCTAATTCAGTAACAATATCTTACAGGAAACCCACCTTTGCAAGACCGAAAGAAGGAAACGTTGAAAAATTAATTCAACTTGAAGGCGACGGAAAATTAAAATTATTAATGGAGACGAACGTAAAAGAGATTAAAGAAAACTCCGTTTTTATTGTTGATAAAAAAGGTAAGGAATCTGTATTAGATAACACGATGATCTTTACGATGATAGGGAGAGAGCTCCCAGTTGATTTCTTTAAACGCAGTAAAATTAAAATGGAAGGGGAACTTTCGTTAACTGCAAAGCTTCAATTTTTGCTATTAATACTTGTTGCGGGAATAATTTATTTTGGCAAAAGCAGTGCTCTTTTTTATAAAGATATGTTTGGCAAGGTAGATTCTTTTTCTGATGCGTTTGGATATATCTTCACCACAGAGTTTTGGGGAAAATTTTTGACTCTCCCGGGAGTTTTTGTTTCAACATTATTCTCCGATCAAATTAAGATATGGAGTGTTACAAAATATATTAATGCACCAATTGCATATTTATGTTTTGTAAGTGCAGTTCTGCTGGGTATCTACCTGGTAGTAAAATTCATTAAAGAAAACTATAAAACATTTTCTTTCGATTGGAAAACATTTAAATATACTTATTTCATTTTGGTTGCAATCTTTTTTGCTATAGTATTTTTTGGCGGAAGATATTTTGGTGTAAACCTTTTAGGAAAATCACAATCGTTCTGGTACACAGGATTTTACTCACTTACCATCCTTATCTTCGGTTTAAGAAGAATGAAAATGAAACCTACCCGGTATATAATATTTCAAACCTGGTCTTTGATATTAATCCAGGCTTTACCGTTGTTCATCCTACCAGAGTTTATTTTTCCAGCACTTGGTAAAGCTGGATTACTTGGTAGTTCCGATGGTTTTGTGATGAGCCAGGTTTTTCCAAAAGAAAGTTACTGGCGCTCATACGGTTTTATACTTGCGTGGCCGTTAAACTTTAGCAACTTATACAATTCAAATATTACAACTTTTTGGCTGCTATTCAGTTTGTTTCAAACATTTGTATTTATTCCGTTCATAGTGTACAAATGGGGTAAAGGTGCTTACTGTGGCTGGATTTGTTCGTGTGGAGCGATGGCAGAAACCCTGGGTGATGAATACAGAACACTTGCACCGCACGGACCAAATGCAAAGAAGTGGGAGAACTTCGGGCAATGGGCTTTACTAGTTGCATTCATTATTACCGGCTTAAAACTGGTCGCAGTTCTTTACAATGTGGACATTCCCATCATCAACGAAAAAATAACTTATGCTGCAGATTTTTTACATAAATTTTATTATATAGGAATTGATGTAATTTTTGCAGGAGTTCTGGGCGTTGGTGTATACTTCTTCTTAAGCGGAAGAGTGTGGTGTAGATTTGGCTGCCCTCTTGCTGCGCTCATGCATATTTACAGTCGCTTTTCCCGTTACCGAATATTTGCTGAAAAGAAAAAATGTATTTCCTGTAACATCTGTACAAAAGTTTGCCATATGGGAATTGATGTTATGAACTATGCTAACAAAGGTATCCCGATGAACGATGTTGAATGTGTGAGATGCTCGGCGTGTGTGGTTAATTGCCCAACAGAAGTTTTATCTTTTGGTTCTTTGCGAACCGGAGATACAAACAACAAGCTTTATAAAGAGTTGGAAATAAATTTAGAAAATAAAGCTGCAAACTGGGGAAGTGGATTGTAAAACATAATGTTATTGGAGGCTTTTAATTTCTGAAAGTGTTAAGTGACACACTTTTATTTCTTACCTTTACTTAGCTTTTGTCTTAAATCCGATAGAATCATTTTAATTAAATCTTTAGGTTTTCTTAATGACTAATTAAAATTCTTATTCAAAATTAATTTTATAATAACTGATAATAAAAATGGAGAGAGAAAATGAAACTTATAATACTCTTAGTGGCAGCAATTATTTCAATTAGTGCCTGCCAAACAAAAAATTCAGACAATCAAAATAAAGGAAAGATGGAAACGATTGAAAAACAAGAAATCCAAAATCTGCTATTTACTTATAGAGATGCATTAAATGCTTCTGATGTAAGTAAGGTGCTACCGCTTTATACCGAAGCTGGAATATTTATGCCATCAGGAGCTCCAACATCAATAGGTACAGAGCAAGTAAAAGAAGCATATGAGTTTGTGTTCAGTAATATTGAATTGAGCATTGAGTTTTATATTGATGAAATAACGGTAAATGGGAAATATGCTTTTGCCATAACGACTTCAAAAGGATCAACTTTGATTCATGCCATGGGAGAAACCGTACCGGAAGAAAACAGGGAGTTATTTGTTCTTCAAAAGGAAAACGGATCGTGGAAGATTGATAGATACATGTTCAATAAAATGAAATAAGTAAAAATATGAAAGCGGCTGTAACCACAAAACCAGGCAATCCGGAAGTAATTGAATTACAGGAAAAATCGATACCATCATCCCAAAAGGGATGGGTCTTAATTAAAATTAAGGCCTTCGGACTCAATCGCTCTGAAATATTTACCCGGCAGGGAGATTCTCCAAATGTGAAGTTCCCAAGAGTACAAGGAATTGAATGTGTTGGCATAGTTGAAGAAGATCCCTCAGGAAAATACAAAAAGGGACAACAGGTAGCGGCTATAATGGGTGGCATGGGCAGAGACTTTGACGGAGGCTATGCAGAATATACTCTTGTACCTGAAAAGATAGTTTTCCCTTTTCACAGCGAGCTTCCATGGGAAACTTTGGGAGCTATCCCTGAAATGTTTCAAACAGTATCGGGTTCTTTGATTAAGGCTTTGGAAGTAAAGAAAAATGAGGTCTTATTGATTCGTGGAGGTACTTCATCCATTGGTATGTTGGCTTGTCAACTGGCAAAACAGCTTGGTTTAAAAGTTATATCAACTACCAGAAAACCTGAGAAAGAGGAATACCTAAAGGCGAATGGAGCAGACCTTGTCATTATTGATAATGGAAATATCAGAGAGAAGGTGAAAAACCTGTTCCCAAATGGGGTAGATAAGGTACTGGAACTTATTGGTACACGAACCTTAAAAGATTCATTAAAGTGTATAAAACCAAGAGGGATAGTTTGTATGACAGGAATTTTAGGAAGCGAGTGGACGATGAAAGAATTCACGCCAATGGGCGATATTCCTTCTCTCAGAAGATTAACAGTATACATGGGTGAAGCAGAGAATCTTCAAAAAGAATCGCTTCAAGATTTTATTGATGCTGTTGAGAGCGGAGATATTAGGATCACCATCGATAGAATCTTCAAACTAGATCAGATAGTTGAAGCTCACAAGTACATGGAAAGTAATCAGGCTAAAGGAAAAATTGTGGTTGAATTATAAAGAGCGGCATACAGCAAAGTATCATCATGACCAGGGTAGTCACTCAAAATTATACCAGAAGGAAAAATTATGACCTAATTTTAAATTTGATTTTAGAACAATTAGAACAAAATTAGACCATTACAATTTGAACGAACATTATACAAAGTAATAGAAACAAAAAATGGAGTGTAATAAATGAAAATTGGTTTTATCGGGCTTGGTAAAATGGGCTTTAACATGGTTCATAGATTATTGAATGATAAGCACGAAGTTGTTGTTTGGAACCGTAATGTTGACCCTGTTAAAGAAATAGAAAAAATAGGTGCAGTTGCCGGAGAATCTATTGAAGATCTTATAAAAAAATTGCCCGAAAGAAAAGTTGTTTGGTTGATGGTTCCTTCCGGAAAACCAGTTGATGAAAATATTGAAGCTCTTGCGAGTCTACTAAAAGAAAACGATATTATTATTGACGGAGGAAACTCATATTGGAAAGAAACGCAACAGCGATCAGAAAAATTAGCTAAATCCGGAATTCATTATTTAGACTGCGGAACAAGCGGGGGTGTCTGGGGATTGCAAAACGGCTACTGTTTAATGTATGGCGGAGATAAAAAAGCAACAGATTACGTTGAACCCGTATTTAAAACCTTAGCACCGGAAAATGGTTACGTTTATTGCGGCCAATCCGGTACAGGTCATTTGGTTAAAATGGTGCATAACGGTATAGAATACGGAATGATGCAATCTTACGCCGAAGGATTTGAAATTCTTGAGAAGTCTCCTTTTAAAATAAATTTAACTAAAGTTGCAGATGCCTGGCAGTACGGAAGCGTTGTAAGAAGCTGGCTGCTGGAACTTGCAGTTAATGCTTTTAAGGATGATCCGAAGTTGGAAAAGTTAAAAGATTATGTTCAGGATAGCGGTGAAGGACGATGGACTGTTCAAACCGCTATGGATTTTGATGTACCTGCTCATGTTATAACCACATCATTATTTACAAGATTTCAATCAAGACAGGAAGAATCTTTTGCGATGAAGGTTCTTGCTGCGTTACGAAACCAGTTCGGCGGTCATGCTGTTAAAACAAAAAAATGAAAATGATATGAACAAACCTGAAAATCAAATACTTGTAATTTTTGGCGCATCGGGAGATCTGACGAAGCGTAAGCTAATACCTGCACTTTACTCTCTGGAGGTTCAAAATCTGCTGCCGGAAAAATTTGCAATCGTTGGTACAGGCAGAACAGATTTTAGTGATGATAAGTTTCGTGAATCTTTGCGCGAAGGACTAAATTTATTTTCTTCAGAGCAGGATAAAAGTAAGATTGAAAAATTCTTAGAAAAAATCTTCTACCAATACAATGATGCAAAAGATGCTTCTACCTACAAAGGTTTATACACAAAGATTTCTGAAATTAGAAATAAACTAAGTATTAATGGGAATACCGTGTTTTATCTTTCAACGCCTCCAAGTTTATACGAAGTAATACCACGAAATCTTGCACAGCAACATCTTAATAAAGATGAAGACGGCTGGAAAAGACTAATAATTGAAAAACCTTTTGGTTACGATCTTGAAAGTGCAATGGATTTGAATTCTAAACTAAAGAATGATTGGAGTGAAGAACAGATTTACCGGATAGATCATTACCTCGGTAAGGAAACTGTTCAGAACGTACTGGTAACAAGATTTTCCAATGGGATTTTCGAACCGTTGTGGAACAGAAACTATATCCACCATGTGGAAATAACTTCTGCAGAAAGTATCGGAGTTGAAAAACGCGGAGGTTACTACGAAAGTTCTGGTGCTCTGAGGGATATGATTCAGAATCATTTATTACAGTTAGTCGGGCTCATCGCCATGGAACCACCTTCATCGAAAGATTCAAATTCAATCAGGAATGAAACCGTAAAAGTTTTTCAATCGCTCCGACCAATTTCTGAAAAAGGAGTTATCAGTTCTGCTATCCGCGGACAATATCTAGCTTCAACTATAAAAGGTGAAAAGGTAAAAGGTTACCGTGAGGAAGAACGTGTTGATCCAAATTCAATAACTGAAACTTACGCAGCTTTAAAATTTTATATTGATAATTGGAGATGGGGCGGCGTTCCGTTTTATATTCGTACTGGAAAACGTTTGCCAACGCGGGTGACAGAAGCAGTAATTCACTTCAAACCAACTCCGCATTATCTTTTTTCACGGAAGGAATTATGTGATTCCTGTAATCAGTTGGTTATAAGGATTCAACCAGACGAGGGAATATTATTAAAGTTCGGAATGAAAACACCCGGTGCAGGTTTTGAAGTGGAAAATGTAAATATGGATTTTCACTATTCAGATTTGTCCCATCATAGAATTCCTGCTGCTTATGAAAGATTACTTTATGATTGCATGATCGGAGATTCAACTTTATATGCAAGAGGCGATGCGGTTATGGCGGCATGGAAGTTTTTAAACCCCGTATTGAATGCATGGAAAAACGATTCCACTGTTCCGGTTTATGGTTATCCTTCGGGAACATGGGGACCGGAAAAGGCAGATGATCTTATTGAAGAACACGATATGACGTGGCGCTATCCTTGTAAAAATCTGGCGGATGACGGCGTTTATTGTGAGCTATAATAATGAAAAAATCAGTTAAAATATTTTCAACAGTAGAAAACCTATCACTATACTTTGCTCAAACACTAGCAGAGTATGTTAGTAAAACTCCGGAAGATCGTTTTTTTTCGTTAGCATTATCAGGCGGTTCAACGCCAAAAGTTGTTTTTGAATTTATTACATCGAATTTCAAAAACAAAATTAATTGGAGTAAGGTAATAATATTTTGGGGAGATGAAAGATGTGTTTCACCCGAAAGTGATGAAAGTAATTATAAGATGGCGAGTGAAAGCTTATTGAAGCACATTCCAATTCCTGATACTAATATTTTCAGAATAAAAGGCGAAGAAGACCCTGCAACTGAAGTTAAACGATATTCTGAAATTGTAAGTAAACTTATTCCTTCCGTAAATGGTACTCCTCAATTTGATCTGATTATGCTTGGACTCGGGGAAGACGGACATACGGCTTCTATATTTCCATATAATATTCATCTGTTTGATTCTAAAAATCTTTTTGAAGTAAGTAAACATCCCGATACAAATCAAAAAAGAATTACCGTTACAGGAAAAATTATCAACAATTCAAGAGTAGTTTCCTTTCTTGTAACGGGCAGGAATAAATCAGAAAAAGTTTACCAGATACTGGAGAAAAAGAGCAAATGGAAATTTTATCCTGCTTCTCTGGTTGTTCCTAAAAATGGTGAGTTGATTTGGCTGCTGGATAATCTTTCGGCAGAACAATTAAGTGGCGGAGTAACAAATGCAAATTAATAACATAATACTTGCTGGCGATGTTGGGGGAACAAAAACTCTTTTAGCTTTATTTGAAACCAAAGCAGCAAAATGGGGAAGCGGATTGTAAGAATTCGTTAAGCTCACATTTTATTTCTAATTTTATTTGTTACCTTAATAATCAAAAATTCGATAAAGCAAAATTAAATGAAAATTGTACTAAATAACTATAAAGAAGTAGTTAATAAAACTATAACTAAAATTGAATTTGAAAACATTATCGAACGAATGTGGAAGAAAGATCATACAGTTTGGCGAAATGATCCTACAGAAATTTTTAACAGGTTGGGATGGTTGGATTGCGTTGATGTAACCAGAAGCTCAATTAAGGAAATCAATTCGTTTGTTGACGCAGTAAGAGCACAAGGATTTACACACGCTTTGCTAATGGGAATGGGCGGCTCATCTCTTGCGCCGGAAGTTTTCAGGTTAACTTTTGGAGTAAAGGAAGGATATTTAGATCTATCAGTTTTAGATAACACTCATCCCGAAGCCGTAAAGGAGTTTAGCAATATACTTGATGTTGAAAAAACTTTGTACATTGTTTCTACAAAATCAGGTGGGACAGTAGAAACAATTTCGTTTATGAAATGCTTTTATACGGAAACAGTTAAAAAAATTGGAAAGAAAAATGCTGGAAACCGCTTCGTCGCAATTACTGATCCGGGTAGCGGGTTAGAAGCAATGGCGAAAGATTTAAACTTTAGGAAAATATTTTTAAATGATCCAGATATTGGTGGAAGATTCTCTGCACTCTCATTGTTCGGGGCTGTACCTGCTGCTTTAGTTGGAGTTAACCTGGATGAATTCTTAAACAGGGCAGAAAAAATGGTTAACGAATGCAAACTGCATGATGTTTCCCAAAACAGCGGGGCAATGCTTGGAACAATTATTGGAACTCTTGCAAATGAAGGAATTGATAAATTAACAATCCTTAGTTCATCACAATTAAGATATTTTGGAGCATGGCTTGAGCAGCTAATAGCAGAAAGCACAGGCAAAGATGGTAAGGGAATTTTACCCGTTGATCTTGAACCAATGAGTTCGATTGAAAATTTTTCCCACGATAGAGTTTTTGTTCAACTTAAACTAGAAGGTGATTCTTCCAACGATGAAATTATAAACGCAATTAAAGAAGCAGATTTTCCCTTTATTGAAATAACTTTTCATGATGTTTATGATCTTGCTGGTGAATTTTTCCGCTGGGAGTTTGCAACTGCTATAGCTGGTTATGTTTTATCTGTTCAACCTTTCGATCAGCCAAATGTGGAAAGTGCAAAGGTTGCCGCAAAAGCGATGATGAAGGAATATCAGCAAAAGGGAGAACTTCCAAGGTTATTGCCTTCACTTGAAATGGATAATGTAAAAGTCTTTGGGAATCTGCAATCAAAAAATATTTCTGAAGCAATAAACACGTTTGTTGCCCTTGCAGAAAAGGGAAAAAGTTATATTTCAATCCAGGCATATTTAAAACCGACTGAAAAAACATGGGAAGCGCTTCAAATTCTTCGTTCGAAAGTTCTATCTAAATACAAAGTTGCAACAACACTCGGTTATGGTCCGAGGTTTCTTCATTCAACCGGGCAGTTGCACAAGGGTGATGGAGGAAACGGTTTATTTATTCAAATCGTAGATGCTGGTTCAGAAGATCTTCCTATTCCGTTAAGTGCAGGTGATGTAAAATCTGAAATTACTTTCGGAACCCTCATAAATGCACAATCTCTTGGAGACCGGCAGGCACTGATCGATAATGGACGTAAAGTATTGAGGTTGGAACTTTTAGGTAACGCAGCAGAATCAATCCTGAATTTAATTTAGCAGAATAATTTATTTAGATTTATTTTCTTTGACGACTTGACAAACAATTTATTCTATCGTATATTTACGATGAACGATAAAGGAAATTAAATGGCTACGGCGAAAATAGGAGAATTCAGTAAAACAGAGATTGAAATTTCGGAAATAGCAAAAGCACTTTCACATCCTGCGAGGATAAGGATTCTGAAAATCCTT
>CAZPSY010000031.1:4793-12574 GCA_964589295.1 uncultured Ignavibacteriaceae bacterium | reverse complement strand
GCCATTCGGCTGCAACTGATGCATCCGGTATTGTAAAATCGGTAATGGATGAATTGATCGAATATTTTACTGATACGAAGTTGCCGGCTAAACTTCGTGTTGCTTTGGCTTGCTGCTTAAATATGTGTGGCGCAGTGCATTGCTCAGATATTGCAATATTAGGAATTCATAGGCGTCCACCAAAAACTAATCTTAGTAAGTTAAATTCGATGTGTGAAATTCCTATGGTAGTTTCATCTTGCCCGACCGCAGCAATTAAACCTTCTACCTACGAAGGCAAACCATCGGTTGAAGTTATAGAAGAACGTTGTATGTTCTGTGCTAACTGTTATACAGTCTGTCCCGCAATGCCTTTAAATGATCCTTTAAATGATGGTGTTTCTATCTGGGTTGGCGGAAAGGTTTCAAATGCAAGAAGTGAACCTATGTTTTCAAAATTAGCAATTCCGTTTATACCTAACAATCCACCAAGATGGCCGGAAGTTGTTGATGCTGTTAAAAACCTGGTTGAAATATGGGCAGCAAATGCTAAACCATACGAAAGAATGGGTGAATGGATCAATCGTATCGGATGGCCGAGATTCTTCCAGATGACTGGTATAGAATTCCAAAAAGAACATATTGATGACTTTAAACATGCAGGTTTAACTTTTAAACGATCTGCACAATTAACTCATTAAGGAGATAGAAATGGCTGAGCAAGTAAAAGTAGAAGAAGTTGCCGATGCAATGTATAAGTTGATAAAAGAAAGTATGGGTCAAAAAAAATGGAAGGCGACTGATTTAACTAAAGCAATGCTGGAAATGTTTGGCGATAAATGTGATAAACAATTAGCGAAGCTTGCTATAAGAGAATTAGTTGAATCCGAAAAATGCGTCTATACTTATTTCGGTGGCAGCTTTATTGAGATCCCTCATAAAGAAGGTGCCGCAAACTAGTTGCTTTTTGTAAAACTGATATCAGATATAATTTATGTTGTCAAATAGTTATCCAAGAATAGTAATCAGCGGCTTATCAGGTGATTCCGGTAAAACTATGGTTGCCTGCGGACTGCTTGCCTATTTAAAGCAAAAGGGAATGAACACTTCCGGCTTTAAAAAAGGACCTGATTACATTGATTCTGCCTGGCTTAGTTTGGCTTCCGGTAAACCAGCCAGGAACCTGGATACCTATTTGATGGGCTTTCCAACTGTTAAAAACTCTTTCCTGAAAAATGCTGTTGATAATGAAATCAGTATTATTGAAGGAAACAGGGGACTCTTTGATGGGGCTGATAATCAAGGTACTCATAGTACAGCCGAACTTGCAAAGTTACTTCGAGCTCCGGTTATAATTGTTCAAAACATTTCTAAAGTTACCCGGACTGCAGCAGCTGCAATACTAGGTTCAATTAAACTTGATCCGGATTTAAATATTGCAGGAGTGATTCTTAACAATGTTGCCGGCGAAAGACATGGAAAAATTGCTAAAGAAGCTATCGAACAGATTACGGGAATTCCAGTTTTAGGGATGATACCACGGCTGCCAGAAAATTATGTTTTACCATCAAGGCATCTAGGATTAATAACACCGGAAGAATTTGAGCAAAAATCTGTAGTTCTTGAAGACTTAAGAAAAGTTATAGAAGAATACGTTGATACATCAAAAATAATAAAAATCGCCAGCAGTGCACCCCTACTTGAAGGTAAAGAACCTGAAGCTTACAGCGATGATTTCCATCTTGATAAAGAGAAAGTAAAAATAGGTTACTTTAAAGATCAAGCATTCTCTTTTTATTATCCTGAAAATTTGGAGAGTCTTAGTGCTGCAGGTGCAGAATTGATTCCTATCTCTGCAATTCATAATAACGATTTAGAAAATTTAGATGCCCTTTATATAGGTGGTGGATTTCCTGAAACAAACCTAACCAACCTTACACTAAACCATGAGATGATAGATTCTTTAAAACAATTTGCGGAAGATGGTTTGCCTATATACGCTGAGTGTGGCGGATTGATGTACCTTGCAGAAGAGATTGAATGGAAGGGAAGGGAATATGAACTCTCGGGTGTGCTACCTATCAAGATAAGAATGCATGATAAACCCCAGGGTCATGGCTATTGCGTAGCTACTGTTGATAATGATAATCCGTTTTTTGAAAAAGGAACCTTTATCAAAGGGCACGAATTCCACTATTCAAATATTTATGAATACAACACTGATATTAAAAGCTCACTTTCAATCTCCCGTGGAGTAGGTTGTTTTAATAAACGTGACGGGTTGACTTACAAAAATGTTTTTGCAAGTTACATTCATATTCATGCTTTAGCTACCCCGCAATGGGCAAAAGGAATGATTACAAGTGCTGGAAATTATAAACAATTAAAAAAAACTAAAATATTAATTGAAGGGTAACAAAATGGCAAAACAAAAAGAACTTAATGAAAACTTAGTTGCTACTTTGAAGAAATGGCAGAAAGTTGAAGACGCCTCGGTAAAATCAACTTCAGATATTATTGGAATGACAAAGAATCCTATAGTTCGCCAGATAATGGAGATTATTAAACAGGATTCTGCAATGCATAAAAAAGTGCAGCAACTAATTATTGATAGCTTTGAAAAAGAGGCTATGCAATTGCAGCCCGAAGAACTTAGCGAAGTTTGGGGCATGATTGAAAAACATATCGAACTGGAAAAAGAAACGATTAGGTTAGCAGAAGAATCCAGGCAAAACAGTAATAGTTTTGTTGTTCGCTACCTGCTTGGTTATCTAATGACGGATGAACAAAAACACAATGATATTTTAGCTCAGTTGGAAGATGTTAAAAAAGGAATGTATCCATACGCTGGATGAAATTTATTTAATTCAATTTAAAAGCTATCCGCATAATAAAGTATTAAGGAGCACTTAGATGGCGAAAGTAGTAAAGAAAAAGAAAAAAGGATTAGGAGGATTGCGGGGTTCGAGCGCTGGGGGTTCTTCTGTAGAATCTTCACCACTACGCCCGGTGTTCGTAGAGAAAACACCACCCTGTAAAAATAACTGTCCAAGCGGAAATAAAATAAGAGAGATCATCACTACCATCAGTCAAACTGAAGGTGCTGGAAGAACCAACCACGAATCGTTTGAACAGGCATGGAATATCCTTACTGAGACAAGTCCATTCCCATCAGTTTGCGGTAGAGTTTGTCCTCATCCCTGTGAAGACGATTGTAACAGAATTGAGAAGGAAGGTGCGGTAGGAATAAATAACATAGAGCGGTTTCTAGGTGACTATGCATTAGAAAACAACTTTCAATTTAAACGTCAATCAGAGGAAGCAAACTCTGAAAAAATAGCTGTTATAGGTGCTGGTCCTGCTGGTTTATCTTGTGCTTATCAGCTTGCCAGGAGAGGTTATAAAGTAACGGTGTTTGAAGCTTTTAGTAAACCGGGTGGAATGTTGAGATATGGAATTCCTGATTACCGGCTTCCAACCGAAATACTCGATAAGGAAATTGGCAGGATAGAGGAATTTGGAGTTGAGATTAAATGCAATCATATAATTGGTAAAGATACTCCTTACGAAGATTTGCAGAAAAACTACAATGCTATATTTGTTGGAATTGGTGCTCATAAAGGGAAACTTCTTGGTATCCCAAATGAAGATGCTTCTAATGTTTTTACCGGGACCGAATTCTTAAATAAAGTTAACTCCGGCGAAAAAGTTGAAGTTGGAGAGAAGGTTCTTGTAGTTGGCGGCGGCGATACTGCAATTGATGCTGCACGTATTTCAAGAAGGCTGGGTGCCGAAGTTACAGTTGTTTACCGCAGAACAAGAAATGAGATGCCTGCGATTGAAGAAGAAATTGTAGGTGCTGAAGAAGAAGGAGTTAAACTTGAATTTTTAGCTGCTCCAATTGAATTTGAAAAAGACGGTGAACTAATTACGAAAATGAAATGCCAGAAAATGGAATTAGGTGAACCCGATGATTCCGGCAGAAGAAGACCAGTTCCAATTGCTGATGATTTCTTTTATATCGATACTTCAACTGTAATCGCTGCAATAAGCCAGGAGCCAGACTTTACCGGGTTAGATAATCTTCATGAAGGAAAAGACTGGATAAAAACTGATGAAAACGGGCAGACTAAAGAACCAAATACTTTTGCTGGAGGGGATAATATAGAACTTGGACTTGCAACAATTGCAATTTTCCAGGGGAGAAAAGCCGCAGAAACTATTCATAATCGTTTTCGCAATATTCAACCAGAGCCTGTTGAAGAAAAACCTGTAATTACTCATGATAAAATGGTATTGAGTTATTATGAAAGTAAAGCAAGAAACGAAGCGTTTGAGATACCAGCTGAAGATAGATTAAAAGAATTGGGCATGGAAATAACTTCCACACTAACGGAAGAGCAGGTTGTAAACGAAGCAATGCGATGCATGAGTTGTGCTTCGTGTTTCGATTGTGGTACTTGCTGGAGCTATTGCCAGGATCAGGCAATTGTGAAACCTCTTAAAAAATATGATGAGTATAAATTCAAAATGGATTTTTGTAATGGTTGCAAAAAATGTGCTGAGAATTGCCCCTGTGGATATATTGAAATGAGATAATAATTATAAACAATTTTAAATAATCAACTTAAAAACCAAATAAAGGATTAAGATTATGCCATTCTTTGAATATGGAGAAATCAAAATTGAAGTGGATGAAGATGGATTCATTCAGGAACCTGAATCATGGAATGAAGAGGTTGCTAAAGCCCTTGCTACAACTGAAGATGTAGAGGAAATGACAGAAGATCATTGGAAAATTGTACACTACCTGCGCGATTATTATAAGCAATTTGGTATTGCTCCTATGATTAGAAAACTTTGTAAAGGAACTGGTTTCTCATTAAAGGAGATCTACGCTTTATATCCATCCGGACCTGCAAAAGGTGCTTGTAAAGTTGCCGGTTTAACAAAACCAACAGGATGTGTATAAAATAGTTTTCTTATTTATTCTGATTTTCTGCAGCTCTGTAAATCAATTATAGTTTTCAAGCTTCTAATATTTACAGGGCACACAGAAAACTTGTACAATAAAATTAATTGTCCTGATTTTTAATAAAATTTTTTAATTCGTATGCTTTACGAATCACTGCTTGAAAATAAATCATCAATAGTTAGTAAGTGGATCAAGCTAATACTTGATTCTTACTCCACTGAGTCTTCAAATTTCTTTAACCTGGAAAAAAATCAATTTAGTAACCCGGTTGGCAGCACTATTTCTACTAATGCTACAAGCATCTTTGATGAGATTGTTGGTAGTAAAGATTTTGAAAAAATAACCCTGTTATTAACCGATATCATTAAGATGAGAGCCATCCAGGATTTTTCACCTTCAGAAGCAGTTGGATTCATTTTTCTTCTGAAAAAGGTTATAAGAGAAGAACTTAACGAGGAGATTAATCAAGAAAAAATATTATGTGAATTTGCAGAACTCGAATCTGAAATTGATAGGGTAGCACTTATAGCATTTGATTTATACATGGAGTCCAGGGAAAAAGTTTTTCAGATTCGTATGAACGAAGCAAGATTTAAAATACAAAATGCAGTAAATCCGGTCACTGATACTTAATGAAAGAGCACGATTAATTTTTATTTAATGAAATAATAAAGATGTAAATACTCCTAATTCTATTCATAATAATTATTATGAATATCCTTCTAGAAGGAGATAGATTTAATGAATATTCTTTTTTCACTTTTTGCACTTCTTGTGATTATAGTTTTAGCCATCCTTGGCGTAGAGGTTGCTAATCTATACTTCATTTTTGGTGTTATAATTCCGTACACTGCAATTACAATTTTCCTGGTGGGAATTATTTTCCAGGTAATAAAATGGGCAAGATCGCCTGTGCCATTTCGTATTCCTACAGTTGCAGGTCAGCAAAAATCTCTTCCGTGGATAAAAAACAGTTATCTGGAAAGCCCCCATTCTACTTTAGGCGTTATTGGAAGAATGATTTTGGAAGTATTCCTATTTCGTTCTTTATTCAGAAATACTAAGGCAGAATTAAGAAATGGACCTACGTTAGTATATGGCAGCAGTAAATACTTATGGGTAGGTGCTTTAGCATTCCACTGGTCGTTTTTAATAATTTTTTTAAGACACTTTAGATATTTCACTGAACCCGTTCCTGTTTTTGTACCATTCATACAAAACCTGGATGGTTTTTTTCAGATAGGGGTTCCGATAATATATATTACCAACGTTATAATTTTAGTTGCACTGTCTTTTCTTTTCTTGAGAAGAATCATTGACCCCAAACTAAAATATTTTTCTTTGTCCTCAGATTATTTCCCACTCTTTCTTCTTCTAAGTATTGCAATAACCGGAATTTTAATGCGATACTTTACCAAGGTTGATATTGTTGGTATAAAAGAATTAGCAATAGGTTTGTTCAGCTTTCAACCTGTTGTTCCCGAAGGGATTGGGATAATGTTTTTTATTCATTTGTTTCTTGTATGTGTGCTTTTAATATACTTCCCGTTTAGTAAACTACTTCATATGCCAGGCGTTTTCCTTTCACCAACAAGAAATTTAGCAAATAATAATCGTATGAAAAGACATGTAAATCCGTGGGATTATCCTGTAAGAATTCATACTTATGAGGAATATGAAGATGAATTCAGGGATAAAATGAAAGCTGCCGGAATACCACTAGAGAAGGAATAAGGATGTCTGAATCAAAATTAAAACCTGAAGAACTAGCAAATAAAATTAATTATAAACCAGTGCGTAAAAGCTGGATGGATCCCACTGTTGAAATTAAACGTGGAGTTTATAATTACAGCGGCATTCCTAAAAACGTGAAGTACTTAGAGCTACCCAATCCACGAGAATGGCAGCCCACCGATGCTGACTGGAAGTTACCAGAAAACTGGAAGCAGATTATTCTGGAAGGTTTAAAGGAAAGACTGGATAAATTCCGGTCACTAAAAGTTTTTATGGATATTTGTGTTCGCTGTGGTGCTTGTTCTGATAAGTGCCATTTTTTTATCGGTTCCGGCGATCCTAAAAACATGCCTGTCTTAAGGGCTGAACTTTTAAGATCGGTTTATAGAAATGATTTTACCGCTGCAGGAAAAGTATTCGGCAAATTCGCCGGTTCACGCGAGCTTACAATTGATGTTATAAAAGAATGGTTCTATTATTTTTATCAATGCACTCAATGCCGCCGCTGTTCTGTGTTTTGTCCTTATGGTATTGATACAGCCGAAGTAACAATATTAGTTCGCGAGCTTCTTAATCTTATAGGAATTAATATTGATTGGGTTATTACCCCTGTGGCTAACAGTTTTAGAACCGGTAATCATCTTGGCATTCAACCACATGGATTTAAAGACAGCATCGAATTTGCAGTTGAAGAAATAGAAGAGCTGATTGGTGTTAAAGTGGATGCCCCAATCAACAAAAAAGGCGCAGAAATACTTTTCGTTACTCCATCCGCAGATTATTTTGGAGATCCCCATTATTTTACATTGCTCGGTTATCTTATTCTGTTTCATGAACTCGGTTTGGATTATACCTGGACAACGTTTGCTTCGGAAGGCGGCAACTTTGGTTCATTTGTATCTCACGATTTGATGAAATCGTTAAACACTAAAATTTATTCTGAAGCTAAACGGCTTGGTGTTAAGTGGATTTTAGGAGGTGAGTGCGGTCATATGTGGAGGGTGCTCCATCAATATATGGATACTATGAACGGACCTGCAGATTTTCTTAAAGAACCGGTTTCACCTATAACCGGGACAAAATTTGAAAATGC
>CAZPSY010000031.1:0-4693 GCA_964589295.1 uncultured Ignavibacteriaceae bacterium | reverse complement strand
GGCAGCGGTGCAGGAATAGGAACAGATGAAAACCTGGAAATGAGGCTTAGGGGTGGTCTCCCCAGGGCTAATGCGGTTAAGTTCGTTAAAGAAAAAAATGATGTGAATTTCCTTGGCTGCATTTGCGCTATTGATAAAGCAACCCTGCCCCCGTTAATGGATTATTGGGTTGGGGGAGTAGAGGTTGGCGGCATTCACGAATTAGTTGGTAATGCTTTAGTTGTTAAAGGCGAAAAAGAAAGAACCACCGATCTGCGTGGAGATCCTTTAAATGGAAAAGAGAGTTGAATAATTTATTCTGATGATTTAAGGATATAACAATGTACGATTCAGGAAAAATACTTTTGGGATTAATTATTTTTATAGGATTGTTTACCTCTCCTATATGGTACGATCTTGCAAGCGGGGAATCATCAAACAAACCAAATATTATTTTACCTACAAATGAAGATATGAATGAATGTGTTGCAAGCACCGAATATATGCGTGCTTCACACATGGATCTGCTAAATGAGTGGAGAGACGAAGTAGTAAGAGAAGGTAACAGAATATATACATCACCCAACGGGAAAGAGTTTGAAATGAGTTTGACTAAAACCTGTACAAATTGTCATTATAATAAAGCAGAATTTTGTGATCAATGCCATGATTATTTGGGCGTTACTCCGTATTGCTGGGATTGCCATGTTGAACCCCAAAAAACAGAGAGTGAATAATGGATAAAAACAGAAGAAAATTTTTAAAGTTAACCGGGTTAGGGGCACTTGGTCTTACAGCAGCTAAATATGCAGATCTTTTTGGCAATGCAACTCCAACCAAAATAGCTTTTGATGAGAGTGAAACAAGAATTAGATATGCAATGGTAATTGATCTTAAAAAATGTTTGGCAAAAAATGATTGTACATTATGTATTGATGCTTGCCACAAAACACATAACGTTCCCGATTTTGCAAATAAGAAAGATGAAATAAAATGGATATGGAAAGAAGAATATGAGCATGCATTTCCCAATAAAGAAAATTATTATTTAAAAGAAGAATTGAAACATTCAATGGTTCCGTTGTTCTGCAATCATTGCGATAATCCTCCCTGCACAAAAGTGTGTCCAACAAAGGCAACCTGGAAACGAGAAAATGATGGTATAGTTATGATGGACTGGCATAGGTGTATTGGATGTAGGTATTGCATGGCTGCGTGTCCCTATGGGTCAAGAAGTTTTAACTGGAGAGATCCGAGAACTCATATAAAAGAAATTTCCAGTGACTTTCCTACCCGTACAAAAGGCGTAGTTGAAAAATGTACTTTCTGTGAAGAAAGAATTGCAAAAGATCTTCTACCGGCTTGTGTAGAAGCTTGTACTGAAAAAGCATTAATCTTTGGCGATCTAAACAATCGTAAATCAAATGTTAGAAAATTATTAAAAGAGAATTTTTCAATCAGACGCAAACCAGGTTTGGGAACAGAACCTGAAATCTATTATATCGTGTGAGGTTTTTAAAATATGTTAGAGCATGTATTAAAGGGAACTAAAAATTATTGGGCTTGGATTTTTTTTCTTGCGGCAATAATAATAGTAAGCTTTTTCTTTTATTTAGAGCAAACCAGTTATGGCCTAGGGATAACAGGTTTAAGCAGGAATGTAACATGGGGATTCTATATTGCACAATTTACATTTTTAGTAGGTGTTGCAGCTTCGGGTGTTATGGTTGTCCTTCCATATTATTTACATGACTTCAAGGCGTTTGGAAAACTTACATTACTAGGAGAATTTTTAGCAATATCTTCGGTTGCAATGTGTATGCTGTTCATCTTCGTAGATATGGGACAACCGTTCAGGATAGTAAATGTTTTCTTATATCCTTCACCCGAATCTCCAATGTTTTGGGATACAATTGCGTTGGGTGGTTATCTTTTGCTTAATGTCATTATCAGTAGGGTAGTTTTAGATTCAGAGCGTAAGTCTATAGCTCCTCCCAAATGGATTAAACCTGTTATAATTCTCTCAATTCCCTGGGCAATCAGTATCCATACAGTAACAGCATTTTTATATTCTGGTCTTGTTGCAAAACCTTTCTGGATGACTGCAGTACTAGCCCCAAGATTTCTTGCATCCGCTTTCTCATCAGGTCCCGCGTTACTTATCCTTATGTGTTTAATATTAAAAAGGATAACAAAATTTGATCCGGGAAAAGAAGCGATTCAGAAACTGGCGATTATAATAACCTACGCGATGGCTGCAAATATCTTCTTCATCCTTATGGAAATCTTTACAGCATATTACAGCGGAATACCCGAACACATTCATCACTTTCAATTTCTTTTCGTTGGTTTGGATGGGAATACGAGTTTAGTCCCGTGGATGTGGATTTCAACAATTCTTGCTCTATCCGCTTTAATATTTTTACTTGTTCCCTCAGCCAGAAAAAATGAAAAAATACTGTTTGGAATTTGCCTCGCAATTTTTGCTTCGATATGGATTGATAAAGGGCTTGGTATGGTTGTAACCGGATTCATACCTACTTCGTTAAGTGAAGTTGCTGATTACTGGCCTACTATTCCGGAAGTACTGATTTCATTAGGTGTTTGGGCAATCGGATTCTTCCTGATAACTATTTTTTATAAGATTGCTCTTTCCGTAAGGAGAGAGATAGTGAGATAAGATGTTGAAATGTATAATGTAATCATTATCGGTGGAATGGCTGCCGGTTGTAAAGCAGCAGCACGATTAAGTCGATTATCTTCAGACTATCATATATCTATAATTGAACGAAAAGAATTTGTATCATTTGGTAATTGCGGCTTACCATTTTATGCATCCGGCGAGGTAGATGATTTAAATGAACTTGCAAAAACAGGCTACGGCGTTATTCGTGACGCAGATTATTTTAGGGATGTTAAAGCTGTAAATGTTTTAACCAAGACAGAAGTAGTTGAAATTAATACAGATAAATGTGAAGTTATTTGCAAAACCACTGATATTGAAAAAACCGTTACTCTTCCATACAATGCCTTGATTATAGCCACCGGTTCTAAAGTTGTCGAACCAAAATTTGATTTTTCTCAATCACCAGTTATTTCATCATTCCACTCTGCACTTGATGCAAAAAACTTTAGGGAAGCTGCGCAGAAGGGAAAGGTTAGAAAAGTCGTAATAGTTGGAGGCGGATTTATCGGCTGCGAACTTACCGAAGCTTTAAGATCACTTTGGGGTATTGAGACAATCTTAATTGAAAAGGAAAATTCACTATTATCAAATTTTCTTGATCCGGAAATATCAAGAGTAGTTGAAAATCAAATTGAAAAAAATAATGTTCAAATTTTCCTTTCAAGCGAAGTAGAAAAAATTGAAACTGATGAGAATAAACTTCCAGTAACATCTTTAACAAATGGTAATAAAATAGAAGCAGATTACCTGTTTTACAATCTTGGTGTTCATCCCGAAACTGATCTTGCAAAAAAAGCAGGAATTAAAATTGGTAGTCTTGGTGGAATTATTGTTGATGAAAATATGAGAACAAATATTCTTAACATTTGGGCAGCAGGCGATTGCGTTGAAACAAAAAATTTAGTTACTGGTAAACCGGATTATTTTCCGCTTGGTTCTTTATCTAACAGGATGGGAAGAGTTGCTGCCAATTCAATTGCAGGCAAGGATGATTCTTTTTACGGCGCTGCAGGAACTGTTTCGGTAAAAGTGTTTGACATGGTTGTTTCCGCAACAGGTTTAACAGAAAAAAAAGCGAAAGAGAATGGTTATAATATCGGAAGTGTGATAGGTTGTTGGACAGACAGACCTGATTATCATCCCGAAGCTAAAGATATTTTTGGAAAATTGGTTTATGAAAAAGAGAACTTAAAATTATTAGGCATTCAGTTGGTTGGCGAAGGAGAAGTAAACAGGTATGTTGATGTGGTTTCAGAGCTATTGGCAAATAATAAAACGGTTTATGATCTGCTAAATTTAGAGCATGGATACATGCCCGCACATTCATCTCCAATCTCTCCTTTAAATTACTTGGGTTATATGGTAATAAACCAGGAGGAGGATGGCGTATTAAATGTTACTACTGAGCGGCTTTCATCTTTTGATGGATTGTTCATCGATTTAAGAGAAGATTTAGAAGTTGATACATCAGCATTTTCTCATAATGCCATACATATTCCACTTGCTGAGCTTAGAAAAAAGCTTGGTGAGTTCGATTTAAACCAACCAATAATGCTCATTTGCGAAAAAGGAACGAGGGCATACGGAGCAGCCACGACATTTATGAATTGTGGTTTTAAAAATATTTCTTATCTCGGCGGAGGCAATAATTTCTATAAAGAAGTGAATAAAAAATTTAATAGTTACGCTGATTCAAAGAAAACAAGTAACGAAAACATTAATACGTTGAGCTAAATATGAAGGATGAAAATTTTCAATTATTTGCTGTCGGAATAAATCATAAAACTTCTTCGATTTCCGAGCGTGAGGTATTTCAGATTGGTAAAAAGGAAATATCCGGCGCACTGAAATATTTCAAATCGAGGAAAGAGGTTGAAGGTGTTGTTATTATTTCCACTTGCAACCGTTTGGAATTTTATTTGGTGTTAAATCAAAACACCGATCCTTTTTCCATCGTAAAGGATTTTTACTTTGACAAGAGACAGATTGACGTTGTGAGTAAAATAGAATCATTTTATCTTTATAATC
>CAZPSY010000030.1:0-12745 GCA_964589295.1 uncultured Ignavibacteriaceae bacterium | reverse complement strand
ATGATAATGAGTGCATCCACTAAACTTGTAAAAGATGCCCAGTCATTCATAAAGCTCCGAAAGTTTACGTACGGATTAAACTGGCTCATAACTTTAATTATGCTGATAATTCTTATTCCTCCAATCTTTTATTTTTTAACGGAAGACTTGATTGGTCTGCCTTCTAAAGTTTCCAATCTAACACATTTAGCTACAATAATTTTAATCCCCTGGCCCGGTGCTATAGGATACAGAAGATTTTACCAGGGAATTTTAATAAGGAATGATCTTACAAGAAGGGTGGCATACGGTACGGTAATTAGAATAACTACAATGGCTTTAACTGCGCTGCTATTATATTTATTTACAGATGCAGCCGGTGTGGTCGTGGGTGCGGCTTCAATATCGGCAGCAGTTTTTCTTGAGGCTGTAGCAAGCAGGATAATGGCCGATGGTATAATAAAAAAAATTGAGAAGCAGGAAGGTGACGATAAAGATGTATTGACATACAAAGCGATTTATAATTTTTATTACCCGTTGGCACTTACATCGATAATTGGCTTAGGAGTTCAACCTGTGGTAACATTTTTTATGGGGCAGAGCAGAATGGCGATAGAATCTCTTGCAGTGCTGCCAGTGGTTACTTCGTTTGTATTTATATTCAGAGCTCTTGGATTATCTTACCAGGAAGTTGTAATTGCACTTATGGGAGATGATAAGAAAGATTTTAAAATACTTAGAAACTTTGCCTTTTCACTTGGGGCAGTACTTACAATTGTTTTGGCACTAGTAGCATTTACACCGCTTTCGGATATCTGGTTTAGAGTAGTATCCGGTTTGACTGATAATCTTGCTGAGTTTGCCCGCGTGCCGTTGATGATAATGACTATACTTCCACTCTTAACAGTTTTAATAAGTTTGCAGCGATCTGCCCTTGTCAGCAATAAGACCACCCACCCAATAACCATTGGAACTGCCATTGAATTTATAGCAATCGTATTAGTGCTTTTTATCTCTATTAAATATGCTGGTTTGGTTGGTGCTGTTGCTGCTACATTATCTTTTGTAATTGGAAGACTCGCTGCTAATATTTATCTCACGCAACCCGTTATAAAAGCAATTAAATAAAAAATAATGAAGAAAATATCTTGCATTTACTTTATTGTTTTGATTTTTGAGGATGAAGAAGATCGCTAAAAATTATAGGGGGACGTAATAGATTATCGCAAAGCTTTCTACACCGGGATTGATTTTGCCAAGGCTGGCATTAGAAATGTGACTAAAACTAACACCTACTCTTATATTATTCTCTAACCTAATTGATAATTCTAATTGCGACCTAAATTCAAGTGCAAAATCCAAATTTTTACTATCGCACTTATGATAAAAACCAGGAGCAAAACTCGGAGTAAGATAAAGGAAAGATGCGAGTGGTAAATCGTAATAAAAACCTGAGAACAAGTATACCGCCCCATCTGTATTAGCCATTACTCCACCAAACGGCTTTATTTGCCAATCTATTTTATTGAAACGAAACTCGACTCTCCCCTCGGATGACGAATTGTCTTGTTGAAGTATATCGAAGACTGCTGTAGAAAGAGTTATATAATTTTTATCCTGGGAATATGTATCGGGAATAAAGATACAAAGGAATGCCAAAACGATAATATATTTTTTCAATAATCTAATGTAAAAATCAAACATAAATAAAACAATCAACTAATTATTAATTTGAACAAAAAATACAAAATTGATTGATTTAGATATGTGATGCGGATAACAGGGATATCAAAAAAAAATCCGTGCGACTATTGAGCCGCACGGATCTTATAAATAGGCTTACTTATAAAAGGATTAGAATCCTAAAGTAATACCGAATACGTGGTTGTCGCTATCAAAGATATCAACAGACCTGAATGCGTAATCGAAACCTAATGAAATACCTTCAAGATCATAGTGCAGTCCTGCTCCTGCAGAAAATCCATAGATGTAATCCGGATTTTGCGATTCCGGTGAGAATGAATAACCGCCCCTGACAAAGAAAATATTGTTGTAGCCATATTCAGCTCCAAATTTATATTCATCGCCTGAGAAGTTGTTACTCTGGAACGTACCAGATAACTGCAGTGCATTTATCTCATCAAGCTGTGGTTTATAACCAAAGCCGATTTCGAATGAAGATGGCAGTTCAAACGAAGCAGTGCTGATCTTATAATATGCTGGGGGACGATTCTGCCCGCTTACATCAGCAAGCGTAACCAAACCTGATCCATCATACTTCATTTGTGGACCAATGTTCCTAAGAACGATACCAAAGCTTAGCCCATTAAGGTCTGCAAGGTTATCGTAAATTGCTCCAACATTAAACGCAATGCCATTTGCGCTTACCTTGTCAAGTGTTTCGGAAATTAAATTAAACGTAACACCTATACCAATCCTGTCGGTAAGTTGTTTCGAGTAAGTTAATCCTGCTGTAAGCATTTGCGGAGCGAATGTAGCGCCTGTTCCATCAGGATTCTGAGTTGTAGTTATCGCTATATCCCCAATGTCTATGGCTTTAATACTGAATGAAACAACTCCGAAATCTGCGAAATTGACTGATACAGCTCCGTACTCAACTCCGATGTCTGCAATATAATTCATATGTGTAAACATCAGGTCTGTTGAGTTAGTCATTTTGGAAACGCCCGCAGGATTCCAGAACAATGACTCTATACCGTAAGAGGTGGAAATGTTAGCGGAACTCATTGAAATTCCCCGGACACCAACAGGTATCAACAATTGTGTTGCACCCGCAGTACCGGTACGGTTACCTCCGCCGGCAAAAATATTGCTTCCGGCCAGCAGGATGGTAAACGTAATAATTAATAATTTATATGTGTTTTTCATGTTTACTCCTTGAGTTTAAACTTTGATAATTAAAATCTATCCAATATTTGCTCTTCCTGAATAATTGCAACTTTAAGAACCTTCGAAGTTCCCAGATCAGGTAACTCGATATGTGCAATATACAAGCCACTTGCAACTGGTAAATTGGATTCATTGTTCAGATCCCAGCGAGTAAACTGATCGGGATCATCTTTTTCAATTGTCTTGACCAATACACCGGCAAGATTAAATATTCTAATCTTTGCCCTTTCAGGAAGATGCGTAAAGGTTACAAAACGGTTGTATTTGTTCAACTCTTCAGAGTTTACACCATAGTATGGATTAGGGAATACATTTATATCACCTACCTGGTTGCTTGCCAGAGCTTGCGAATAAGCCGCTGCGGTAGTGGAAAATGTCCATCTATCACTGCCGGCAACAATAGGATTGGCATATACAATCGATACCACATCAAATTCAGTAGCAGTCACTGGACCGCCATAGACTGTGCCCCAAAATACAAGCACCCATGTAGCTAGTTCATTGAATTCATCAGGACCACCATCTACCTGAATTACCTGTGCCGAATCGTATGGTGAGTTTACAATACAAGCATACATTCTGTTTTCAGGATTCCATGCCCAGAACGGATCTTCAGTACCATCACGGAGACGGTCCCTGAATGTAAGATTAACCTGGTACTCATTCTCAGGATCGTCTACATTCCATACCTCAAAAGGTATTTTTATAAGGAATGGCTCTGCTGTGCCGAAATTAGGATTCAGTGGGTTGGTTGCCAATGCAGCACCGCTTACCATTCTGAAGACTGTGGCCCACTGTCCGCCACTTACTACCTGGTGAACTGTTACACCATTAATTATAGTTCCCGCATCATAAACACCAGTAAACCTGAGTTCATAATCCTGCTGGAGTTGGAGGAGTTCATTAGTACCAACACCAAAATTATCAATTACTTTACTTGATATCGTACCACCAAATACTGTATAATTGGAAATTCTAATACGATCATCGGTGGCCTCAGCGGCACCAGATAGAATAGTTCCAAAAGGCGATACGATAGTTTTTGAAAAAGTATTTAATGGGGCATCCCAGCCAACATCTACGTTAACCTGGATTCCATCCGCATTGGGTGCAGCTAAAACACCGAGATTGGTCGGAGAGTCATCACGCGGAGGATAGAGATCAGTACCATTATAAACAGATTGGTTTTCAAGCACCATACTTCCGCCCGATACTAAATTCCAGAGCCGTCCTAGTCTTGCAGCAAATCCAATTGAATCAGCTACTATAGTAGTACCTAACTCATTCTGTCCACCGGCATATCCGTCATCGTGTACTTCCCAATCAACGGAAAGAGGCGTAGTGTACGTGGTTGGATCTACTCTTACAATCCAATCTTCACCACCTTCGTGAAAATGACCACCCTGAGTCTGTGAGTTGTCTGTAATACCCAATTTTACAATATTCCCAATAATTTCAACGGGTTCAGGAACCCCATCGGAACCGCCTACTTCGAACGGAGGAACTGCAACAATCCTGGTACCTACCGGGAAGGTCAGCGTTACTCCATCAGCCCAGCCATAATAATGATGAACTACATCTAAGTGAAAGAGAAGATCAATATTAGAGCCATCACCGGCATATATAGCGGCAATATCTATTGTAGTTCCAGTTAATGTATCCGGATCATTGGGATTAAATTTTCTCAATACCGTGCTGGCAGGTACCCAGTTACCGGTTTGATTTCTTATCTGCTGCTGAGTGCTGAAAGTTACCTCATAGTCTTGACCTGTAGTAGCAGACGGGTCAATAACGGTAACTGTAACACTACCATCAGCTGTACCCTCAACATGTGGAACATCAAGACCCGTACCTGTATCATCACCAAATGTAACACCGGGATTATTTTTATGCGGTATTACTGTAATGATCGAAATGGGGTTTTCGAGATTATTCGGAACAGCATTTGGATTAGGATTGTAATTATAAGCTGTTACTGCAAAGTAATATTTTATACCGTTAATCAACGGTGTTGTATTTATTGCATCTGTTTTGGTTGAAAAGAATCTTTTTGCACCAGTATCGTTTCCAAACTGAACCGGTACTTTAATAACTGAACCAGTACCAGGATCGAAAACAAAATCATCTATCTTTCCAATTCCATCTATCATATCAAAAGTAGCAACCCTTACACCTTCGGTAACTGAAGAGAAGGCACTTGGAAGCTGGTAAATGTTATATCCCTGGAATACATATCCTTTTTCATCAAACATCTCTGTAGCAGTTACTTTAGCAAAATCTTTAGACCAATCCAGGATAATTTCTCCATCCATTTCAGTTGCACCGGCTACAAGTTCGGTTTTATCATCATTCCAAATTGCAACAAATGGAGCAGGTGGAGCAACAGGGAGGTCGAAGAAGTTATCATAGGCAACCTGCGCCTGTGCATCATAGAATTTCAACAGTCCAATCGCTGCTATCCTGTCAACACCTGGAATAGCGCCAGCAATCATTTCGGCAACAACAACTTCCTGTGTATCACCAGGTGCTAAAGTAAAAGGACCTGATGCACTACCCTGGCGTCTATCACCGGGAGGTAACTGAATTCCATCAAGCCAACCGGACCTTGTTTGAGGGTCGCCATTTAAAGCATAAGTTGTGATTGCACCTGTAATAAGGTCTGTAAACGGTACCCCGCTTATGCCGAATCTTCCACGGAAGAAATTATAGAACTCTGTTGAGCCCTGGATATCTCCCTGTGGAGGATCACCAATATTCGGATCGCCGTTAGCAAAGTAATAGGCGGCAGTCATAGGCAGGTTTATTAAACCAGGTCCTACCCTCTTACCATCGAATATTCCAAAATCAATAATGTCCTCAATTCCGTTCTTATTTTTATCTTCACCGGCAACGCCAACAACCAATGGTCCCTGGAAAAAGTCGAAGCCAACTGCAGGTGGGGGAAGCGGGTTGTAAGTCTGATCTGTTGCAGAAGCATTATAAGAATACTGTAAACTTAAAACAGTATCAACACCTACAAAGTCATCGCCTGCGTCTCCAAGATCAACATCCGACCACATAGAAACGTACATATTTTCTACCGTGTTCGCCTGGAAACCTTTGTTTATAAATTTGTACTTTCTGAAATAAGTATTTCCAAGGGCGCCTGTTTGAGAGTATGCCCAGAATGTTGCCTGCACCTCAAGCCCGATTGGCTGTGCACCGTAAAGGTTATTTGTTTTAGCAGCATCCATATCATTAGCAACAAACCAAATGGTCTGGTCAGCACCAGGAACACCAGGAATATCTCTTAACGAATCAACCGGATCAGGAACAGGGTCGTAAACTCCGTTACCATTACCATCAAAGTATGGGGCACCAAGCTCAGCTGGCCATTCGGTCCAATCCAATAGGTACTTAGCGAGTAATTCAGATACGCTTATTATTTCATTGGCAGCTTCGCCTGAAAGATCGACTGAAGGTCCGCCTGGAAATACATCGGGTCTTACCCTGTATATCCTATATTTATCAAGGTCAGGATCATCTGCCTGCCCGTTAGCTAAAATTACCCCTGGTTGAAGACCGGTTCTGTAGGCGGTTCCGCCAACTCTTGGTACCGGGTCTCCCACAACTAAACCACCCCAAAGTAAGCCGGAAGTAAAGACTGCAGTTTTTCCGCTTCCCTTAGGGAACACAAACCCGGAATTTCCATTGGGGTCAATATCGGAAATTCCATTGTTAAAGAACTGTGTTGATATACTATTTATATCAAGAAAGGCTCTTGTAACCTGTTCTGTAGGTTTGTTTAGTCTGCTTTTATTTTTTTCATCTCCTTCAGCCAGACTAAATGCCTGGGCAAGAAAGAGAATACTTATTGTAAAAACAATCAAGTATTTAAATTTATTAGAGATCATATTTTTTTAAACTCCTATTTCTAATTAATGATACTATCATAACAATCATTAGTATTCTAAACGAACTCCAAATCTAATCTGACGAGGAGGTCCATAAATAAGGGCTGAACCGAATCCCTGTGTAATTCCTCCAGCATTCTGGTATGCCTGGTAATAATCAATATTTAGTGCATTATATAGTGCAACATAGTCAGGTCCATTCTGCTCAGCTAACTGTCCGCCGAGATCGAAGTTACTCAGGAATCCATCGTCGTCAGCAGCACCAGTTCTTAAAAATACGCTCTCAATATTAGTTATATCAAATAAATTAATAACCCATACGTAAATATTGGCATTAAGATTTTCGAATAATGAGAATGTTTTATCGAGGCGAAGATCGACCGAGAATGTTCCCGGTGTAGTTGAGGCATTTAAAGGTTCAATAGGTTGTCTGAAGCGTGAATCACCTTCGAGAGCACCATCTGTGTTCCCTTTGCCTGAACCGCGTGTAAACGGATGACCGCTATTAAATGATAACAGGGCATTTAAACCAAGTTGATGGAGAATTGCCGGACCTTCGTCAACTCCCCAGCGATAATCAAGTGAAATATTACCACTGAAAGCCTGGTTAAATACTAAAGGAGAAACATAATTTGGTTTGAAGATTGTTTTTCCATCTAAAGGTGCACCAACAATTCCTGCTGAAGAGTTAGGGAAAGACCCTGTGCCCCTTGCATCCTGGAATGAAACAGATCCGTTAACCTGTATTCTTTCAACTCTTCTCATATTAAAGGAAATTTCAACACCTTTTGTTGTTGCAAAATCTCCATTAGTAAATATATTATACGACTGGTATGGTGAATTGCCGCTTGTTGACTGAAGGGAAATCACAATCTGGTCCTGTACATCTTTATAGTAACCGGTAATATCAAATGAAGCAAATTCGCCCACCTGCTGCGTAAAACCAACTTCGTACTGTGTGGTTCTTGTTGGTCTAACATTAAATCCAACCGGGTTGGCTATAAAGAAACCGCCGCGTAATTGATTACTTGTAGCATAAATTCCCTGGTATATATCTCTAAGCCGTGTCTGCTGAACAAATTTTCCATACTGGGCATGGAAAACTGTCTGGTCGGTAATGGGGAACGAGAACCCAAGACGCGGGCTAACAGAACTGAATGTGGGAACATCCAGAAGACCAGCAGGATCAACAACTCCCGTGTTAAAACTAATTGTTTGTTCCGGTCGTAGAGGATCAATTAATTCTTTGTTATCTGTATCAATATAATCATAACGAAAACCTATGTTAACAATAAGATTTTTGTACTCAATCTGATCCTGGATATAAGCTCCAATAAACATAGGTTCCTTTGGTGCCAATGAGCCGGTTGTGTAATCATCAGTTCCATCGTACTCATCACCAAAAACAGTATAACCGTAATTATTAACACCCTGGTTAATAAAAATTTCGGTTGGGCTTAGTTTAGTCGGGTCGCCAGCAGGTAATGTTTCATTCTGTGCAAGAATACCTGCAATCGGTACCAAGCCCCTGTTAGTAAAGCTGTAATTACGAATTGTAAACATCTGTAAATCGCCACCTATCTTAATGGAATGTTCTTTACCCAACTGGGTAGATAGTGCGGCGCTGAAGTTTAATGCTTCCTGCTTACGCAGGCGGTACCCTGAAGTAACTGCGCCAGGTGCGAAGAAACTAAAATTAAATATCTGGTAATTAGCTGGTTGTACATAACGACCTTGTTCAGTACCGCGTCTTTCCCAGATTTGTCCAACACCAGCATTGGCAACACTATCGCCATATCCTATAAAATCATCAACCAGGAATGGGTCATACCTGTGATCATCATTAAAGGCATAACCGCCGCTAATTTCATAGAAGGTAGTGGGGTTCAATATGTGTGTAATTTTCAGGTTAAATGAGCCATCGGTCTGGTCAATTTGCTGTATCCTATCCAAATTTATAATACTGTTAAGTTTTCCGGCATTACCTGACTGAGTTGAGAAATAGTTTGTGCCGTCAAAAGTAGCCAGGTCTGAATAAGTACCTGAAAGTCTGAATATCAATGGGTTAAAGTCAAAAGTAAGTGTACCGGTACCAATATAAGTTTGTGCAGAATTCTTAAATGTTGGTCCGGCTGGATAAGTAAAATTGATTGAATCGGTTGGTATTGGAGAATTTGGATCGTTGATCCATCCGAGATTAATACCCGGGAATGGCTGTGGGTTAACATCATTCTGATAATTAGAAGAAAATAAGCCAAAGAACTTTACTTTGTTGCTAAACAAGGGACCACTTAAGGTTGCAACTAATTCGCTGTAACCAAACCAGTGAGCCCCAAGTACTTTGTCGCCGTTAAAACGGTCGTCACTGCCCTGGAATGAGAGGTTATCAGTAATGTATTCTATACTTGCTTTGATATTATTTCCACCAGTTTTTAACTGCTGACGAATAATACCAGAGTTTGCTCCACCAAACTCTGCAGTGTAACCACCGGACTGCACTTGAATTTCTTCAATTGCATCCTGGGATAAAGTTACCTGGCGTCCACCCTGCAACGGGTTGGTAATATTTGTTCCCTCTAAATAATAACCAACTTCATCCAAACGACCACCGCGGACATAAATTGTATTGTCCTGCAATATAACTCCCGGAGCAAAAGCAAGAAGACTATTTATACCTCTGAGAGGAAGATTTTCAAAATCATCGCTGGTTAGATTTCGAATAGCATTAGTGTTACTTGGATTTATTAAAGGTTTTTCCGAAAGGACAACAACCTCAGCAACAGTAATACCCTCAGCTGGCAGCTCAAAGTTAAGTTCCGTTGTTAGGTCCGCATTAATACGAACACTTGAGACTGTAATAGTTTGGTAACCTATGTAAGAAGCTTTCACATCGTAAGTACCGGCCTCAAGATTAAGGATTGAGTACTCGCCATCAATGTTGGTAGCAGCTCCAAAGGATGTACCTACAATAATAACGTTAGCACCAATCAGAGGTTCCCCGGTGTCCAGGTCTGTGATAGTTCCTCTTAGTTTTCCTACCGTACCTGCTTGAACGAGCATAGGTAGCAATAGAAACGAAAATAGAAGGGTAAACCATCTTTTCATATTCTCTCTCCTAGTTTATTAGTTAATGGTGATTTTTTCTTTTGATAATAGTGTCTACGCTAATTGATAATCGATAATAATTCAACACCTCTGCCGAAGCTATATATCTTAACAAGTCTCTCAGTATTGATTGTCTAGCTCCATTCTGTTGATGACTATAAGCAGAATAGTAAGGTTACCAGCAGGGAGAGCAATAAGCGAATATTACACTATGTATATCAGAATAGAGTAAAAAAATTCATCTACCTCCAGTTTGTTTTACAATTATTAATTAATTATCCCACTCAACGTCTTAAAAAATATCAACAAAGTCAACACTTTTTTTATATACTCTTTTAATATAGCCAATTTTGCCAATATTTAATAATGAACTTAGAATAATAATTTTAAGAATCTTTCAAAAAAACCCGGCTTACAATCTTGTGAGTAATTTCAACTCAACACCTTCGAATGCCGGTTCGAATCTGCAAACTCCGCCAATACATATATTGCCTGCCTGGCGTGTGCCCAAAAGTATACTAACGTCTGAGTGCTGTCCAACTTTATACCCAAGCTGAATAAATCCCCAGAAATTTCTTTTTGTTTCTCCCTCCTGCGGTTCTTTGGTTTGCATTTCTGTTATTAACGCAACACTAAATTTAGGAGATCGCAAATATTCTAGCGAAACAACATCAGTAAAAAATTGTTCGTTGGTTGACCGGTTGGTTGTGTGTTGGTGTTCGATAGTCAACTTGATTGTATTTACTCCATCAAAATAAAATTTATTTTCTAATATTGGAGTTACATTTTTGGTATTAGTCGCTAACTCTTCATTGTAAGAAAAGGCTGCAATCGTTGTAAGGTTATTGCTCCAATCATGCTGACCCTGAAAAAACAATTCCTTTAATTGTGTCTGAATTGATACGCTGCTATTTATACTGCGCTGGTAATATGAACTTGAAGGAAGTGTTTCGGTTTGTGTATAAGCACCGGTGAAATAAGTGTCATCACTTAAGTTATACCCGGCAGCAACCTGGAAACCCTGTTCGTTATCCGGATTAAGAGGAGAAGGATGTCTGTTTGGAAGCTGGTAAGTGTATTCTAGTCTTACTGATGGAGGAGTGTTGTAAGCAATCGTTCCGTCGTGTGATGTAAAAGCTATGTTATCATAATATTTATACTCGCTGGATAGCGATAAGGAACCTAAGTAAAAATTTAAGTTCCCATAAAATCCCTGACCAACAATAGATTCAGAATCGTTAAAAGCATTTTTATTCACATCGCTATTCTGTAGAATTGAATACTCCGCATAGATATCTATATTCCAGAAACTTGGTGAAGCTCTTAAGGAAGCCATCGAAGTTCTGGCAGCTCCATCAACGTCCGGAAGATTAGAAGCATAGGTGACACCAAGTTTAAGTGGTTTCCAGCCCTTGTATTCCAGGTCAACCGCATGTATAATTTCTTTTCGTTCGTTGTTGGAATTTGCAGCCGTTCCGGTAAGCCCGGTAAGGTTAAATCCTGCATACTTTCCGGTAACTTTAAGTCCCAATAAATTGTTGTCAACACGAATCGCCCTGTCCTCATAGCTTTTAAGTATCATTCCCCTCCCAAAGAGTGAATAATAGTTTCCAACTACAATATCCAGCCCTTCAGTTCTGTCACCTATATCTGCCCTTAAATATTTATAATCAATTTCGGCAAAATTATTTTTCCCCCTGTTTATAGAGGGATCAGGATCGTTGGGTTGAAATACTTCAAATCTTAACCCGGCAGAAAAAATACCTTTAGAATAATCCAGGTTGAGCCAGTTTTCCAATATTTCTGTTTTATTATCTATGTTATAGGAATATTCAAGCTGGTTGGAAAGACCAAGACCTTCCGGCCATATAAACCAGCTGTTTCCTGATTGTGCAAGGAGAGTGTTATAACTGATTAAAATAAATAAAATAACAAATAAGGAGTTAAGTTTGAGAATTTTCATTACCATTTATCTGCTAAAATTATAGTTGGGGAGATGTATCTAAAAGATTTGACACATAAATCAAGAAAAGTATTTATATCAAAAATTTTTCGCATACATCAATAATAGAAAAAGCCCTCAAATAATCTTATTCAGGGCTTTCATCAATTTGTTTATTTACAAGTTCTGAAATAGTATTGCGAACATTTACTTCATCACCTCGCATGTAGCCCAAGTGTGTGTAAACTATATAACCTTTATCATTTAGAATAACAGAGAATGGAACTGCCTGTGCATAATAAAGCCGTGCTACATCAGAGTTAGTATCTAACAACACCGGGAAATTATAATTTTTCGATTTTACAAAAGGTTTAACTTTTGCGACGGTTCGTTCATTATCTGTAGAGATAGCAAACATTTTAAAACCTTTATCTTTATAATCATAAAAGATTTTTTTGTACTCAGCCAGTTCATCTATACAGGGTTTACACCATGTTGCCCAGAAGCTTAATAAAATAGGTCCCTCGCCAAGTTCATTATACAATTCCGTAATGTCACCTTCAAGGCTTTCCAATTTAAAGTTGGGTCCTTTTCTGCCTCCATCAGTTTCCGGCTGCGAAAAAATTAAATTTGAAAAGAACAGAATTAGTATTAATGCATAAGTAATCTTCATCTATTTCTCCAGAATCATTTTTCTTGTATTAGTAAAGTCGTTAACAGAAAGATTATAAATATAAACACCGCTCGAAAGATCATTACCATCAAAACTTACATGGTAATTTCCCGCCGATTTATATTCATTCACAAGAGTTGCTACTTCCATCCCAAGAATATTATAAACCTTAAGATTTACAAATCCACTCTCAGCAATATTGTAATTAATTTGTGTTGACGGGTTAAAGGGATTGGGATAATT
>CAZPSY010000029.1:373-13022 GCA_964589295.1 uncultured Ignavibacteriaceae bacterium | reverse complement strand
GCCTTTTTGGTGAAAAAACGATGAAAATTAAAAATCAAGAAAATAAAAATTAAAGGGTAATCTTGTGGAAAGCAGAGCTTTAATTCAACCCGATGTAGAATTTATTTCTTATTTGAAAAAAAATGGCGGAGATACATTAAAAAAATGTTATCAATGTGCATCCTGTTCTGTTGTATGCTCACTATCGCCACAACTGGAGGCATTCCCGCGAAAGGAAATGATATCTGCCAGTTGGGGACAAAAGGAAAATCTTCTTTCCGATCCCGATGTTTGGTTGTGCCATGGTTGTTCGGATTGCAGCACTTACTGCCCGAGAGGGGCAAAACCTGGCGATGTACTGGGTGCAGTTCGTTCATACATTATTGATTTTTTTGCATTTCCAAAATTTATGGGTTCCGCATTAAAAAATCCGGTATTCCTTATTCCTTTACTTTTAATTCCTGCAATAATTTTGTTTGGACTTCTGTATAATAATCTTGATGGAAATTTTGATCAGTTAAATGAGGGTGTTGTAAAGTTTGCCAGGTTTCTTCCGCATGGAGTTCTTGAAGCATTTTTTATTGGGGGAAATATTTTGATATTTGCTTTTGCAGCTATTGGTTTATCAAGGTTCTGGAAAAATTTAAATTCAATCACCACAGCAGAAAAAAAGAAGAGTTTTATTAAAGTATTAATTGAAACAACTATTGAAATTGTTTCTCATAAAAATTTTAATAGTTGTTCATCTTCCTCTACAAGGTTCTGGGGTCACCTTTTGATCTTTTATGGATTCTTTGGAGCAATGGCAACCGCCGGGCTTGCTGTAGGTGCGCTTGTACTTTTCGATTTAACACCTATCCCGCTATTTCATCCAATTAAAATTTTAGGTAATCTTAGCGGTATAGCAATGGTTGTTGGATGTATTGTTGTTACTATAAAAAGATTAAAAACTAACAGTGATAAAGGTACCAGCACATACAACGATTGGTTATTAATTGTCTTTGTGTTTTTGGTTGCATTCACCGGGCTATTAACTCAGACATTGCGCTTGTTAGAAATTCCGTTTCTAGCATACAATATTTATTATGTTCATATGGTGCTTATCTTTTTCCTACTATGGTACGCTCCTTATTCTAAACTGGCGCACATGTTTTACAGAACTCTTGCATTAGTTTATTTAAGGCAAAACGGAAGAGAAAAAAAGATGACGTTATTTGAAAGTTTTGCTTTATTCTTTTTTAAGTTATAGAACTTTATTCGAATTAGATTTTGGCAAAACATATACATGCTGGTTTATGTATTAATCGAATAAAAAATGCTTGTATTTTGGATTCAGGTATTTACCGTTGTAAGTTGGTTATAGAACACTTTTATAAAAAATTTGTTCAAAACTGGAGACGTTACTTGTGGATAAATCGCCAAAAGAAAATTCCCGATTTAAGAAAATCCGGGAATATATTGCAAAGTCTACTTTAAGAATTTCCGATGAGGGAACATCACCGGAACGCTACCGCGCCCTTCGCAGAAACATCATGATTCTGATGATCTTAGTGACGATCATTCCGCTTTCACTTATGGCAACTATTAATTATTATCAATACCAGACGAGCCTGAAAGCCGAAATTTTTAATCCATTAAATGTGTTAACAAACAAAACAAAACGATCATTTGAACTATTTCTTGAAGAGCGTCTCTCTACTATAAGATTCATATCTTCTGCTTACTCCTGCGAAGAATTATCAGATGAAAAAATTCTGAATCGTATACTAATGGTGTTAAAAAAAGAATTTGAAGGCTTTGTAGATCTGGCTTTGATTAGTAGTAATGGTGAACAGGTTAATTATGCAGGACCTTATGCCTTTTTAGGAAAAGATTATTCGCAGCAAAGCTGGTTCCACGAAGTGCTAATCAAGGGTGTTCATATAAGCGATGTATTTATGGGTTACAGAAAATTTCCACACATTGCCATTGCAATACAAAACCTAACCGGGAATGACCAATGCTGGATTTTGCGTGCAACAATTGACACAAAAAAGTTTGATGCAATAATAGCCACGATGGAACTTGGCCCGGAGTGCGATGCCTTTTTAATAAACAACGAAGGTATCCTTCAAACTGATTCCAGGGTTTACGGAAAAATACTTGAAGAATGCTCACTTTCTATTCCGCCGGGAGGACACGGAACCTATTTAACGGAAGTAATAGATAATGAAGGGCGTGAAATTTTTATAGCTTACACCCGGTTTGTAGAACCGGAGTACACTTTGGTTGTAGTAAAACCCAGGTCATTGATCTTGAAAACCTGGTTCACATTCCGAACCGAAATATTTTTCATTTTTCTTGCCAGTGTTTTGGTAATCGTTTTATTAGTTTTTAAACTAACCGATATTCAGGTTAGACATATTAAAGAAGCTGATGAAAAACGTGAATTAGCATTTCGTGAATTAGAGCACTCTCAAAAACTTTCCTCAATTGGCAGGCTTGCCGCTGGAGTTGCTCACGAAATAAACAACCCGCTGGCTATTATAAGCCAAAAAGCAGGTTTGATGAAAGATATAATTGATATAGGATCCGATTTTAAAGAGAAACCAAAAATAATCGAATTAACTAACTCAATCCTTCAATCAGTAGATCGTTGCAGCACTATCACACATCGCCTTCTTGGATTTGCCCGTCGAATGGAAGTGGAATATGAAGAATTAACTTTAAATGAAGTGCTTCATGAAGTAATAGGATTTCTTGAAAAAGAAGCTCTTCACAGGAACATTACAGTGGAACGGCAATTTGCAGAAGATCTACCACTTATCTCATCAGACCGTGCACAGCTTCAACAGGTTTTCTTAAATATTCTTGCCAACGGACTTGCAGCTGTGGAGGATGGAGGAAAAATAACCATCAAAACATGGGATGAGGATGATGAAACCCAAGGTGTATCCATACAGGACAACGGCTGCGGTATGTCCGAAAAAGATTTAGCTAATATTTTCGAACCCTTCTTTACCACTAAAAAAGGTTATGGTACTGGCTTGGGTCTCCCTATTACGTATGGAATTGTTAAAAAAATGGGTGGAACTATTAACGTTGAAAGCAAGGAAGGTGAAGGCTCCACTTTTACAATATTATTACCAAAGAAACTAAACAAGATTTTAAAGGGATAGAATGGATGAATATCGTGTGCTAATTGTAGATGATGAGGAAGAGCTTGTAACAACTATTGCAGAAAGATTGCAGTTACGAGGAATTAATGCTCAAATAGCGACCGATGGTGAGACGGCATTAAAGATGATTGAAGAAAATCCGCCGCAAGTTGTTGTTTTGGATGTTATGATGCCTGGTATAGGTGGTATAGAAATCTTACAACGAATGAATGCCCAGAACCTTAAAATCCCTGTTATACTTCTTACAGGTTATGGTTCTAAAGAGCAAGGTTTGGAAGGGATGATGCAAGGTGCATTTGATTATTTAATGAAACCTTGCGATCTGAATATATTGATCAGCAAAATTCAGGAAGCTGTACAAAATTTATAGCTAATATTTTCGCATTATTTTGAGAAACAGTATAAAAGAAATGAACGAGAAAGAAATTGCGTTTATTGGAAAAATTACTGCCGGCGTAACACACGAAATAAATAATGCCCTGGCAAGCATCAAAGAGATTTCAGGATTAATGGAAGATTTGATATCCATGTCTTCAACAGATTCATTTCCTCATCAGGAAAAATTTCTCAAAGTTTTACCAAAAATCCGGGAGCAAGTACAGCGCAGTGTTAAATTAACAACTCAGCTTAATAAGTTTTCACACCTAACCGATACCCGCACAGCACAAGTAGAACTAAATGATTTTATTGAACACCTTATTTTTCTAACTCAGCGCTTTGCAAGAATTAAAAATGTTGAGCTCCAATATAAATCAACAGAACAACCAATTAACTTTAATACTTGCCCGATACAACTGCAAATGGCAATCTATAATTGCATTATGTATTTCCTCAACCACACGGCAGACGGTGGGAAAATTAATATTCAGCCTTTTATAAATGAGAAACAATATTCCATCCAGATAAGTTTTGAAGGTGAGATAGTAGATAGGAGTAATCTGTTTAATGATTCATCTTCTGCAGAAGAATTGTTGATTCTGCAGGATGCTATGACTTTCCTGGAAGGGGGCGCCGAATTTGATAAATCAACTCAGAATATAACTCTGAATTTTAAGAAACTGTAAAAATGAAATATAAATTTTTTATAAATACCGAAAGAAAATCGTAGAGTTTAAACAGAGAAAATAAAATACCATAAAGCAAGGAAGAAATAATATGGAAAAAATAAAAATCCTTTTAGTTGATGACGAAAAAGAATTCGTAGAAACACTGTCTGAACGAATCAGGATGCGCGATCATGATTCTAAAGTTGCTTTAAATGGTGAAGAAGCACTAAAACATATTGATGATGACTTGCCGGATGTAGTTGTGTTGGATCTTAAGATGCCGGGCATTGATGGTATGGAAGTTTTAAGGCGCATTAGAACTGCTTACCCTAACGTACAGGTTATAATGTTAACGGGTCATGGGTCGGATAAGGATGAGAAGGAAGCCAGGAAACTGGGTGCTTTCGAATATCTTCAAAAACCGGTTGAAATAGATACACTTATGAAGAAGATAAAAAAAGCTTACAAACAAAAATTTGAAAGCAGTATGATGGCTGCAACCTTTGCAGAAGCAGGAGAATTCGATACCGCGAAGGATATTCTTGAAGCCGATGAAGAGAATGTAAATAAGAAGAAAGGTAAAAAGGATAAATGAATATAAATGTACTTCTGGTAGATGATGAAAAGGATTTTGTTGAATCCCTTGCTGAACGACTTCAAATAAGAGATTACAAAGTAACTACAGCATTCAGTGGAGATGAAGCGATAAAACTTGTTGAAAATAATGACTTTGATGTTATTGTGCTGGATGTGCAAATGCCCGGAAAAAGCGGTATTGAAACTTTGAAAGAGATAAAAAATATAGAACAGCTTTCGCAAGTTATAATGTTAACAGGACATGCTACAGTTAAAACTGCTATTGAAGGGATGAAAAACGGTGCATACGATTATCTAATGAAGCCAACAGATACTGATGATTTAATCGAGATGATAAATAAAGCTTATAAGTTAGTAACGGAACAGAGAGATAGAATTCGCCAGGCAGAGATAAATAATATTCTGAAAAAACGCGGCTGGTAAAAATATGTGAGAAAAGTATAATTAGAATTTTGCAAGGATTATTTTGTTAAATAATTGTCATTAAACCTTTTTTAAAATGGAGGATAACATGGAAACATTAACAGTAAAAGATTTGATGGTTCCACTTTCCAGATATGCAACAGTTTCTGAAGATGCTACTTTAGGGGAAGCTGTTAAATCTTTAAAAATGGCACAAAAAGAGTTTGACCAAACACGAGATAAACATAGAGCAATTCTCATCACTGATAAAGATAATCGAATTGTAGGCAAGCTTAGCCAATTAGATGTGATAAGGGCTTTGGAACCAAAATATATGAAAATTATTAATCCTAAATCCTTATCTCGCTTTGGTTTTAGTCAAGACTATCTCAAGTATACGCTAAAAGAGCATCACCTTTGGGAAAATACTTTGGAAGACATCTGCAAGAAGGCAACCAAACTAATAGTAAAACATTTTATGTATTCACCCACCGAAGGCGATTTTGTAGAAGAAAATGCCTCTTTAAATGAAGCTATTCATCAACTTGTTATGGGTCACCATCAATCTCTTCTTGTAACCAAGGGAAAAGATATTGTGGGTATTCTAAGATTAACTGATGTGTTTAGAGAGATATCCAATAAGATTAGTTCTTGTTCAGGATAACTTTTTAAGAATAGAGTGGATTGCTTGATTTCATTTTAAAATTTATAAAATAATAAAGTATTATTAAAGGTGAGTCAAATTGAAAAACGTTTCTGCTGAATTTAAAGTTGAATTGAAACGAATTTTTTTCCTCCTTTTAGGAATAACACTGTTTGCAATAGTTTATTATGCCCCTGCCTTACCTGATGCTGTAGATCCAATGGGTGCTCATTTTACCTTAAGTAAAGAGGGTAAAGGTGCTTTAGGTGTATTCCTCCTTGCAGGTACCTGGTGGTTATTTGAGGTGGTTCCCATTGGAATTACCAGCTTAACCATTGGTGTTCTGCAAGTCCTCTTCTTAATTCGTCCGGCTAAATCAGCATTTAACGATTTTATGGATCCATCGGTGATGTTTATATTTGCCTCAATAATGATTGGGTTGGTATTTACCAAGACTGGCTTAACAAAACGTTTAGCTTATAAAATGCTCTCAATAGTTGGGGAAAGAACAAGTATGATTTATTTGGGATGTTTTATTGTAACAGTAATCCTTACACATTTTATGGCGCATACCGCTGTTGCAGCAACTATTTATCCGCTTTTATTAGCTATCTATAATCTTTATGGAGAGGGAAATGAACCAACAAAGTTCGGAAAGGGTCTTTTTATTGGGATGGCTTATGTTGCAGGAGCCGGCAGCATAATAACTCTCCTGGGTGCAGCAAGGGGTGCTGTAGCTATTAGTTTTTTCAGTGATATTGTGGGAAGGAGCGTTTCCTTTTTTGAGTTAAGCTATTACATGTTTCCTGTTGGATGGATAATGACTTTTATTTTGTGGGGATTTATAATGGTGTTTTTTAAACCGGAGAAAAAAGTGATTCCTGGTTTGAAAAAAAGAGCAATACAACTTAATGCTGAACTCGGTTCACTTAGTCGGCATGAAATTATCACAATAATTATTGTTTTTGGTTGTATCATAGCTATGGTATTGATCTCGTTTATACCATTCCTTCAATCAATAAATAAAACCGCAATTATCTTAATTTCCACTGTCCTGTTTTTTGTATTTAAAGTACTTGATCTTAATGATCTTGAAGCAATTCCATGGAATATAATTTTACTCTTTGCAGGGGCTATGAGCATTGGTTTTTGCCTTTGGGAAACAGGCGCAGCCGAGTGGTTGGCTATAAACTGGCTTGTGTTTTTCCAAAATGCCCACTGGTTCGTTTTTGTAATGGGTATCGCATTTTTGGTTTTAATTATGACCAATTTTATTATGAACGTAGCCGCCATTGCAATCACACTTCCTGTGGCATTGGTTATAGCACCGTACCTTAACGTAGCACCAGAAGTTGTTCTGTTTGCTTCATTAGTTGTGGCAGGCATGCCGTTCTTGTTGTTAGTAGGTGCGGCTCCAAATGCTATCGCTTACGATTCTAAACAATTTACTTCAGGAGAATTTTTTAAATGTGGTATTCCTGCAAGTATTATCCTGATGATTATTTTGGGATTGGTTGTAACAATTCTCTGGCCGCTTATGGGAATGCCAATCACTTTATCTAATTAAAGAGTTTGTTTTTAAATAGAGAAAAAAATAGATGAAATTTTGCACCGCTGTTACTTGTATGGATGGAAGAATTCAATTGCCCGTAATTAAATATTTGCAGAAAAGATTTAATGCGGAATATGTTGATCTGATTTCTGAAGCTGCAATTAATCTTGTTCTTTCAAAACAAGAAGAAAAAAATGTAGTAGAATCAGTTTTAGATAGAATTCGGATATCAGTTGAAGTTCACGGATCTGTTTCCATAGCTGTTGTAGGGCATCACGATTGTGCAAAAAATCCAACTTCGGAAGCAGTGCAGTATAAGCATACTAAAGATGCCATTAGTTTTATTCGAAAAAAATACAATCAATTAGAGATAATTGGATTGTGGGTAGATGAAAATTGGCAGGTTAAGGAATTGTAAAAAGTAATGAGTTTCTAAATTGCGTTTTAACATAAACTAAATCATTTATTGATGAGTATACTTTAGAAGATTATTTGAGATTTATTTTTTCTACTAAAATTAGCAAACACATTTTGGATAGAGAAACTAATTAGTTTAATAAATTGCTGAATATCAGCAATTTATTACTTATAATATTAGTACAACAATATTTTAAAGAAAAAGCGAGGTTGCAAAGTATATAGAATTGATCGACTGAAAAATTAATAATTCAAAATACTTGGCAAAAACTCACAGCTATGCAAATTATTTGTATATCTCGTTATAGTTACGGTTATGGAAAGGAATTAGCCGAAGAGTTAGCATCTGCTATGGGTTATGATCACATCGCAAGGGAAGAACTGACCGATAAAGCCACAGAACAAGGCATTCCTGTAGGCAAATTGGAAACCGCCATATTAAAACAACAACTAATTAAAGAAGAATTTTCAATTGAAATTGAGCGCTTCAAGGCTCTTATTACTGCTGAAATTTGTGAAAAAGCTAAAAGAGGTGGGGTTGTATATCACGGCAGGGTAGGTCACAGGGTTCTTCAGGGTCTTCCTAACGTATTAAGTATAAGAGCAATTTCTAGCGAAGAAGAACGCATCAATAGAGTTATGCAGCAACTGAATTTAACACGTAAACTGGCGATAGATTATATTAGGCAGGTTGATGAAGATAGATGCAGGTACTCACGTTTTTTCTATAACGTTGATTGCAATGATCCATCTCTTTACGATATTGTCATTAATTCAACACATCTCTCTATTGAAAATTCAATTAATGGTTTAGTGCGATTAGCAAAATCCCCAAGGTTCCAATTTACTCCCACATCTGAACAAAGAGTAGAAGATCTTCTTTTACAGGCACGATGCAGACTTGCTATTGGTGAGGATGAAAGAACGAGAACAGCAAAGGTTAATATAGACGCAAACCAGGGTAACGTATCTGTAACATATTTGCCACCGTTCGAAAAACAAGCAGAATCAATTCCGCCTATTCTTGAAAAATTACCAGGTTTAAAAACGCTTGTCTGTACAATGGCTGCTACAACAATCCTTTATATTCAAGAGCAGTTTAATCCTGAAGTTGAAAGCTTTCATCATCTAGTGGAAATAGCAGGGAAATGGAACTCAGCTGTAGACTTAGTTCGTCTCGATCATAATTCAAAAGAAGAAGAGATTATTTATTCAGATAATTTTACTTCCCCTGATGTAAAAAGAAGCTTAAAAAATGGCGGAATACTTGATGATACTCCTGAACCAGAGGAAGAAGGGAAAGACAGCTATGGTATGCTGAAGACAATTAATAAACTTATTCAGGTAGGAAGAGCAGGTGCAGCACATACTATCTACGGAGGAATAGAACCACTCGCAAGTAAAGTAAAAAACTCTCGTGGTTATTGCCTTGTGGTAGTCGGTGATGTTTTTCTTTCATCCGGGAGCGCTGCACAAAAGAGGATGAAGCGGGATTTGGTAAGTCTCTTATCCGATCAATCTCGTGTGCCTGTTATAAGCTCTGACGATTTGAAAGAGCAATATTTATTTGGACCAAAACAAAAAGTTAAAACACTTGTTTATGCTTTATTAACTGTACTGATATACTTTTTGATATTTACAAACCAGGAGATAATATTAAATTTTATCACCTCTACAAATACAGGACTTAAAATTTTAGCTGCTATTGTTATCACTATTTTTGTTCCCATTGCAGCTTATATAATTAGTGGATTTTCACATAACATAATGAAGTTAGTGAAATTAGAATGACAACCAGTTTTTATTAAATGAACTGAGATTAATTTTTCGGCTGGGAAGATGAGGAAATAATGGGTTTAGAATATTTTGTTGACATATCTTGGGAAATGGCTGCCCAGGTGGTTATGTTAGGATTTATAGGGGGTGTCTTGAGTGGCTTTATAGGTTCTGGTGGAGCATTTTTCATGACACCCGGAATGATGAATTTGGGAGTGTTAGGACCTGTAGCTGTTGCAAGCAATATAACTCATAAATTCGGCAAAGCAATGGTTGGCTCCAAAAGGCATAGTGAGCTGGGTAATGTAGATAAAAAACTATCTCTTTTTATGCTTATTACCGCAGCACTGGGAATACGTATTGCTGTTTCAGTTATGAAATTTATGTTTGAAGGATCGAGTGATCATGGTGCAGCAAAAAGTGCCGGCGCAGATTTATATATCAGCCTGGTATTTGTAGTTATTCTTATTATAGTTTCCATATCAATGCTTCGTGATATTAATAAATCACGTAAAAATATTGATAAAGGTCCTTCAAGAAAAATCGTTGAATTTCTAAACAAATTTAAAATGCATCCTATTATATATTTTCCAGTAGCTGATATTCATGTTTCTTTATGGGTAGTACTTATAAGCGGGCTTGCTTGCGGCTACCTTGCTGGTACTATTGGAGTTGGAGGATTTATAGGAGTTCCGGCAATGATTTATATATTTGGTGCATCATCAACCGTTGCTGCTGGAAGTGAACTTTACCTTGCAATGTTTATGGGAGCCTTTGGAGCCATCAATTATGCCCTTGAAGGGCTTGTTGATATCAGGTTGACTCTTCTTCTTTTTGCAGGTTCTCTATTTGGAATTTATATTGGTGCATACGGTACCAAGGTGGTTAAAGAGGTTTCAATTCGCCTGGTAACCGCAGTTATTATCCTGCTATGCGTTATAAGCAGGCTTATTGCAATTCCGATGTACCTTCAGCAATTGGGATATATAGATATGGATTCTTCTTACAACGATTATTTTAATACTGCAAGTAAAGCGATGTTATATTTGAGTGGAATTTCAGGCATTCTTCTAATTCTTTACTATGTTATTAAAGCATACATCCAACGAAGAAAAATTGAAGCGAGTTTTTCAGCAGAGTTTCCATTGACAATGAAAGAGAAGTTAACTGAGAAAGTTCCATAAGCGTCCGGGAAACTTCTTACCAAATTAAAAAGAAGGAATGATTTTTTATGGAAGATAAATTATACATCATGATAATTGATGATGAAAATATAGTTGGGAAGCGTCTTAAACCTGCATTAGAAAAACGGGGCGATATAGTGGAAACCTTTGTTGATAGCAGGAAGGCACTTGAGCGGTTTGATGAAAAGAATTTTGATATTGTGGTTACCGATATCCGAATGGATGATATTGATGGATTGGAAGTTTTAGAACATGTTACTTCACATTCCAAACAAACTAAAGTGATTATTATTACCGGTTATGCTACAGTTGAAGTTGCAAGACAAGCGTTGGCAAAAGGTGCTTTTGATTTTATTGCAAAACCGTTCAAACCAAATGATCTTCGTACGATTATAGAAAAAGCAGCAAAGCAGTTACGCACCGAGCATGCTAACTAGTTTTAATTAGCATGTAATTAGCAAAGTAAATTGTTTTAAGGTTATGTTAGATAATAAATATAACACTGTTAATGATAATGATGCAGATTTAACCTCGGAAGAAAAAAACGGGCTTGCAGAAAGACCATCCATCAGTATCAGAACCAGGTTAATCATTGCGTTTTCATTGATTTTCGCTTTATGTGCAATAATAACTCTCTGGTCTATCTTCACAATTGCGCAGGTAATGGATAAAATTCACTTTCTTGAAACATCAGATAACTATAAAGCAGAAATTCAGGAAGCACGGCGTTTTGAAAAAAACTACCTTCTCTACGGTACAAATCTGGATGATGCTAAAATGCATGTTCATAATGCTGAAAAAATATTGAAGGATAATTCTGAAACTATAGAGAAGATACTCGGTCCGACTGATTTTAGTACTATGAATAATCATTTAACAGATTATAATAATCTGCTAACAAAACTTGGTGATACACAGGACAAAGAAGAGAAAAAAAGTATTGAGAATGCACTTCGCGATCATGGTTCTCAAATGATTGAACGAGCACTTGATTTTGAACGAAATGAACAAAACTCTGTAGAAGAGATGCTCGTTTTAGCAAGCAGAATTCCTTTTATTTTTCTGATATTATTATTTTTATGTATTATTTTTATTGTTTCATTCCTCGCCCGCCAATTATTAGGTACACTTGCAAGATTCATGCAATATACCGAACGCATAGCTGACGGAGATTTTTCTCCTATTGCTCCTCAAAGAAAATACCGTGATGAATTTTCCCAACTAAGGATGGCTTTTAATAAAATGATAAAGGAGATCGACCGGCGGGAGAAAATAATGGTTGAGTCGCATAAACTTAGAGCAGTTGGAACGCTTGTAGCCGGTGTTGCTCATGAATTGAATAATCCGCTTAACAATACCATGCTTACTGCATCTATGCTCCAGGAGGATTATCAGAGTTTAAAAGATGATGAAAAAAATGAGATGATATCAGATATTATTAATGAAACAGAACGCTCTCAAAAGATAGTGCATAATTTGCTTGATTTTGCCAGGGAATCAGAGGTGAACTTAATTACTCTAAATTTAAATGCAATTGTTGAAGATTCAACAAACCTTGTAGCTAACCAGATAAAACTTTCGCAAATAAACCTGGAAAAAAATTTAAAATCAAACCTTGCACCAATTTATGGCGATGCGCAAATGCTGCAGCAGGTATTTATTAATTTAATTCTAAATGCAGTTGAAGTATTACCCAAAAGAGGAATAATTTCAGTAAATACTTACAAAAGTAGAGAGGAAGATTATGTGGTTGTAGAGATTAAAGATAACGGACCGGGAATTCCGGAACATGTTCTGCCCAGGATATTCGAACCATTTTTTACTACTAAATCAATAAGAAAAGGTACAGGTTTATGGCTTTCAGATTCAAGACTAAAAGTAAATAAAAAAGGTGG
>CAZPSY010000029.1:0-363 GCA_964589295.1 uncultured Ignavibacteriaceae bacterium | reverse complement strand
TGGTGGTTACATAAAAGCAGAAAGTAAATCGGGTGAAGGTGCCAGTTTTAAAGTATTTCTTCCTACAACTAATATTCCGCTAACTACTTCTTCAGTTTAATTAAATATAGAGCTGACAAAAGCATTTATTTATTTTAGTGACCACCAGTACCCAATATTCCTGAGGCAGCAACAGCCAGCACAATTATTTCAAGTATAGCAATAACAACATAAGCATTATCTTTTTTACGTATTAATCCTGGGAGGATAGCGATATAACAAATAATTGTTAATAATGATAGAAATGCTATTGGTAAAAAGTTAAGCATGTCTCCAAATTGCAAGTTTCCGAACCATGCCCAACCAGCTTGCATACCACTTAGT
>CAZPSY010000028.1:0-13117 GCA_964589295.1 uncultured Ignavibacteriaceae bacterium | reverse complement strand
CTCTGATCCGGAAACCGGACGTATCAGGGTTAGAGTTACAGAAGATCCATTCGATGGTAGTGATCTTGTTAAGGGCGTACCTTATTACTTTTCATTTACTTCCTATGCTCTTAATTATAAAGCCCTATTTCCTATGAATGAAGTGATTAACAACTTCGGTGACACTACTGATTATTATCTAATTTCGGCAGGATTTGTGCAAGAAGTTGAAAATGTTGCAAAAATCATTACAATAGTACTGGCAGATGACCTTTATAATCCACCTTTACTAGTACAACCGGCTAATCAAATAAGTGGTTTTTCATCAGGTAATGTGGGTTACGATAGAATAGATAAAAACGAATTAACATCAAGTCAGTACGAAGTAACATTTTTTAGGGACAGTTCCTCTGAATTGCACCAAATGTTTTGGAGATTGGAAAATGTAACTACTGGTGGACCACCACTAGTTGATAGCAGTTTAACTTTCTTGTATGGGGAACCAGTAGTTGTAAACGAAATTGTGACCGAGGGATTCATTGCGAAAGTTGAAGAACAGCATGCTGCAATAGGTACACCCGAATATGAAGGTACACAATGGTTTACAGATTTGTATGATCATGAGGATCCTGCTGATATTAATGATGGTACCGGTGTAACTTACGTAGGAAAGGATATATTATCAGATAGAACACTTCCAACTTTCACTTTTGGCAAAACTGAATTAGTAAATGTTGAACGCTTAAGAAAAGTTGAGCTAAGATTCGGTTCTCCTGGTAAAGCATATAGATATATTAATGGTTACCTGAGTGTATTTGCTTCGAATACATTCCGTTATGCTCCCGGATTAACTCCGGCAGATACTGTTGGAAAAGGTCCAATTGGAAACTGGGATGCCGCGAATGATAGACCAAATGGCTGGGTGGATGTACCATTTACTGCCTGGAGTGTGGATGAAAATTTTGGTACAGAGCAGCAATTAGCAGTAGGATTTGTAGAAAGAGCTCGTAATATTAGATTTCCTAATGGTACGCCGGATGGTGTATGGAATCCTACAACAGACTTGCTTTTAGGTGGCGAAATTATTTTGATTTTTGATTCCCCTTACGATCCTAATGGTGGTAATAATCCATATGATCCTAATAGTGGAGGTCAGATTGAATTTACAGGCGGTGCTTTTTCCACTCCTGGTGGAGAAGAATTTGTTTGGGCTGATTTATCAAAAAATTCCGGCTCAGCAAAAATTGCACCCGAAGATGCAACGAATATTACAGAAGAGCAGAGAGCTATTTTCAATTCACAATGGTTTAATACATTGTATGTTGTTGGATTACAAAGAGACTCATCTGCATTTTATGCTGATGGAGATAAGTTGATTATTCCTGTTGGTGTATATCCCTATACTGAAGAAAGTGTATATCAGTTTCAAACTACACCGGGTGGTGGATTAACCGACGATGAAGAACGTGAACTCTTTAAGAAGGTTAATGTTTACCCAAATCCTTTGTATGGATTTAATGTAGCAACAAGCTATACAAATAGTCCTGCAGATGAACCGTTTGTGACTTTCTCTAATTTGCCGGATGAAATAACTGTTAGGGTTTACTCGCTTTCCGGACAATTGTTGAGAACTCTGACTCAAGCCGATAAATCTTCACCAACTTCTCCATTTATAAGGTGGGATTTGCAGAATGAATCAGGTCTGAGAGTTGCGTCCGGGCTTTATTTGGCAATTGTATCATCACCTAAATTTGGTGAAAAGGTGCTTAAATTTTCGATAATTATGCCAGAAAAACAGATACAGAAATTTTAATGATTATTGGGCGGGATAATGTCTCGCCCGGTAAATTTTGAAATTAATAAGGAGCTTTAAAAAATGAAGAAAATATTTACTTTAATTATACTCACGATCTTTACTGCATTCCTTTATGCGGGTGATGTAGCAAGGAAGGGTACAACTGGTGCTGAGCAATTGTTGATACCTGTTGGAGCAAGAGGAATAGCTACAGGAGGTGCATTCGGATCCAACCTTACCGGTCTGGAATCCATTTATTATAACCCTGCTGGTCTCGATATTCTACAAGGTGCAGAGGCAATATTCAGTTATATGAATTATATTGCCGATATAAATGTATCGTATTTTGGTGCATCAACCAATTTAGGAGATTTCGGTTCCATAGCTTTAACATTTAAAACATTTGATTTTGGCGATATTCCAATAACCACTGCTGACTTTCCGGATGGAGATGGAAGAACATATTCACCATCATTTCTCACATTTGGTTTAACTTATTCAAAGCTTATTACTGATAGAATTTCGATCGGAACTAGCTTCAAACTAATTAATGAATCGATCCAAAACACTAGCGCAAATGGGCTTGCTGTAGATTTTGGTGTTCAGTATAGATTCGATCAGCAGCTATCATTAGGTGCTGCTTTGATGAATATTGGTCCAAATATGAAATATTCTGGTCCCGAATTGCAGCAGAGAACGGGTGTTCCCGGATCAAATCCTGGTTCACCAAATGGAAGTTTTGAAATTGTTTCTGAGGGATTTCAAATCCCAAGTTATTTTCAATTGAGTTTATCATATGATTATAACATAAATGAGCAGAATAACTTAACTCTTGGATCAGCATTTATAGCAAATAACTCCCTTGAGGACCAGTTCAATTTTGGTCTGGAATACTGATTTATGAGCACATTCTTCTTAAGAGGCGGTTATAATCTTTCTGTTGGATCCTCAGGGACCGAGTTCGATAATAGCTCTATATATGGCTTTACTGCCGGGGCAGGTATTGCATATGATCTTGGTGGAGATTTGGGGTTCGTATTTGACTATGCTTTTAGAGAAGTAAAAGAATTCCCAAGTTCTAATCATGTGTTTACTATAAAAATGGCTTTCCAGTAAAAAGCCTGATTTTAGAGATTAAGCGCCTATCGATTTTCAATAGGCGCTTTTTTATTTTTTTTCATAAAAAATTGGCATTTATATGAAACCTCAATTACTACTCTTATCTTTTTTAATTGTCTTTCCCCTCCTAAGTCAGAATAAAGTTGATTTTGAATTTGATTATGCCCAGTTTGGTTATGATACTACTTCAAATTATGTGGAGTTTTATTATTCATTTAACCAGGAATCCTTAACTGTTGTTAATACCGATTCTGCTGATTATATCTATGGAATCTTGCATATATCAATAACCGATTCTGCAACCGGGGAATTCGTTGTTAATAACAATTGGTTGGTACCCAATATTATCCGGGATACCAGCGATTTTAATAAAAGTCTTATTGGAGCTATTGGATTTGTTATTGGGGAAGGTGTTTATTACTGCAAATTGAGTGGTGCTGATGCACAAGATTCGTTAAAGACGAAAACAATAGATGGTTATATAAGTGTAAATCCTTATTTAAAACTTTCTACGTCAATGAGCGATTTGCAATTAGCTTCTAATATAATTCCTCAAAGTACTAACGAATCCTCAATCTTTTACAAAAATACTTACGAAGTAACACCTATGCCTACTGCAATTTTTGGCGAAAACCTACCAGTATTGTTTTATTATACAGAGCTATACAATCTTTCAGATGAGTCGGGCAGTGATAGTCTAAGACTGGATCAATTAGTTTTTAACAGCAGAGAGCAACTAATTATAAATAAAAGCAAACAGATTGGCCGGAAGGTAGATTCGCGTGTAGAGGTTGGTTCGGTGCATGCTTATAAACTTCCTACCGATACTTACACACTAGTATGCACTTTAATTGACAGTATTGCAGGTCACGGTGTATCATCCTCTAAAAAGTTCTTTGTTTATAATCCAGGCGTTGTTTACGTAGATACATTTACTTCGCAAACTTCCAGTGTTCTCAGTACTGCGTTCGGTGTAATGTCTGAAGAAGAATTAGACGACCTGTATAGTAAAGCAAAATATATTGCTCTACAATCTGAAATGGATCAATATGACTTGCTGACTAATTTAGAAGGCAAGAGAGAATTTATATTTAACTTTTGGGAAGCGCGTAGTAACGATCCGCTTGTTTCAGAAAATTATTCATACCTGGCTTATTTGGAGAGAGTTAAAGAAAGTAATGCTAAGTATGGTGCTATGGGTAAAAAGGGCTGGAAGACTGACAGGGGAAGAGTTTATATTATGTACGGCGAACCGAATGAAATAGAGCGATATCCAAATGAACCTCAAACCAGACCATACGAGAAATGGAATTACAATGATATTGAAGGAGGAGTTCAATTTATATTTGGTGATATAACGGGGTTCTCAGATTACCAATTGATTCATTCCACTAAGCGTGGAGAACTGCGTGATGAGTATTGGCTAAGACGGATATCAATAAGATAAGTTTCTGGTCTAACTTCAATAAAGTTTGATTCTTCAGCCCTGCTTGCAGGGCTTTTTTATTTGCTTTATCGTAGAATAATAATTCAATTTAATTTTTTTACCATTGTTTACTTATCTTTGTGCACTCTTAAGAGATAATTGAAATGAAAAATCGAATCGAATATTTATTATTTTTACTGTTTAGTTTAACCTTCCGGTTATTGGGGCTGAACACCTCGCGGAAACTCTCCGGTTTGCTTGCGGTCATTTTTTATTATTTCATTCCTATCAGAAAAAAAACTGTTCTCGAAAATTTAACAAATGCGTTCCCTGAATATGATGAGAAGAAAACTCGAAGCATTGCCTACAATACGTACAAAAGTTTTTTAACTGCGTTTATCGAAATCCTTTACTTATCAAAAATTAGCAGGCAGGAATTAGAAGCTGCGGTTAACTGTCCGAATAAGGATCTGATCGAAACAAAATTCAAAGAAGAGAAAGGAGTAATCTTGCTATCAGCTCACTTTGGTAACTGGGAATATGTTGCTGCTTCCGTGGCATTACAGCTTAATCTTCCTTTCTCGGTTGTAGTTAAACCTCAGCGAAATCCTTATGTTTCTGATTGGATGAACAATGTTAGAACCAGGTGGAATAATGACATTGTTTCTCTCGGTTTATCAATCAGAAAAACATACCAGACCCTTAAAGAAAAAAAAATTGTTGCCATGGTTGCAGATCAAAGAGGTCCGCAAGAGAGTATTAAAGTAGAATTTTTCGGAAGAAAAGTTTCAGTCCATGTGGGTCCGGCAGTGCTGGCATTAAAAACCGGTGCACCAATACTTTGCGGAATTCCTGTAAGACAAAAAGATTGCAGTTACAAAATAGTAATGCATGAAATAAGCAAAGATAATTTGCCTGAAGACAATGAAGAAAAAATTATTGAGCTAAGTCAGCGTCACACTTCATATCTGGAATCGTTTATAAGAGAATACCCTGAACAATGGCTCTGGATGCATAAAAGGTGGAAGCATTGAACCATCAACTAACTAAAATATTAGTTATACAAACTGCATTTCCCGGCGATGCAATTCTTACTCTCCCAATGATTCAGCAATTGAAAAAGAGAAACGGAAATGTTTTAATAGATGTTATCTGCATTCCATCTACAAAAATAATTTTTGAAGCATCGCCTTACATTAACTCCGTAATTGAACTTGATAAGAAAGGTAAGCATAAATCATTATTTGCGTTATATAAATTTTCCAGGCAATTAAGAAAAAAAAATTATGATGCAGTATATTCACCTCACCGTTCGCTAAGAAGCGCTTTAATAACTATGGAATTGAATGTAAGAGAAACTTATGGTTTTGATAACAGTGCTCTTAAGTTTGCTTACCGGCATATAGTTAAGTATAATTTATCAGATCATGAAGTTAAAAGGAATCTTTTGTTGATTAGCGAAAATTATTCTGACGGGGGATGGAAAATCCTTCCTGAAATTTCTGTATCCGAAGAGATTAAAAGCAAAATAGATAATTTTATAAAAAATGAAATTAAAACAGAAAAAATTATTTCTGTTGCTCCTGGTTCTGTTTGGCAAACTAAAGTATATCCAGCTGAACATTATAAAGAGATAATAAACTATTTAACAGAAGATGGTTACACCATAATTTTGATTGGAGGTGAAGTTGATAAAGGTTTGTGTGAACAAATAAAAACCAGTTTTGATAGCAAGGTTTTAAATCTATCTGGAGATTTTTCTTTTATAGAAACAGTAGAAATACTAAAGCATGTGAAATTATTAATTTCCAACGACAGCGCTCCAACGCATTTAGGGATGTGTGCGGATATTCCTGTTTTAACAATTTATTGTTCAACCATTCCCGGTTTTGGTTTTTACCCATACAATAAACAAAGTGAGTTCATCAGTTTTAATGATCTTGATTGCAAACCATGTGGAATTCATGGCTACCGGCAATGCCCCATAGAAACATTTGATTGTGGATATAAGCTTCTGCCGGAATTGGTAATAGAAAAAATTAAAAAGCTATTAGCTGCCGATGATTAGCAACATTTTAGTAAATATAGATGATGAACCGGTTAAAGCTGTCAATTTATCTGTCGAATTATATTTGAAAGGAGAAATTTTTATTTACCCAACAGATACAATTTATGGTGTGGGCGGCAATCCTTTTAATAAAACAACAGTTGAAAAAATTAATAAACTAAAAAGCAGAACCGAAAAAAAACAATTCATTCTTTTAATAAATAATGTAGAAACTTTACTAAACTATGTTGAATTGGAAGATAAATTACATCTGGATTTCCTAAACAAAATTTGGCCTGCACCTGTTTCTGTAATCTTAAAATTGAATAATAAAACCAGCAGGAAGTTAAACGGAAAAACTGCTGCATTCAGAATACCTGGAAACAATTTTTGCCGTGATCTTCTTAATCAAATAAAAGCACCGCTAATTTCTACCAGCGTAAATAAAAGCAATCAAAAACCCTTCACCAACCTCTCAAAAATAAAAGCTGAATTTAAGCCTGAAGTTAAAGCCATCTTTTATACTAAAAACAAACTATCCAGCGCAGCATCTACATTAATAAAATTAACGGGTAAAAATCCGGTTCTATTAAGAGAGGGTAGAATAAAATTTGTAGATTTGTTGCAGAAGTTCAGTTAACTTTACAATTTAGGATTTTATCATCCGGACGATCTGCAATGTCTTTATTAAAATATTATAAACATATAAAAAGTTTTTCAGTAGTTTTTATCCCCGATGATACCTCTCATTCATCGAAGGCACGCAAATTTACCCTGGCAAATATCATAACCTTTTTTATAATATATTCGATCGTTGGAGCTATTGTAGGTTATTACCTTTTAATTTTTACCGGATTCGGTGGTCTTTTACTTCCGTACAAATATGGTCTTCATAGTTCCCAACTGAAGAAAGTAGAACAACTGGATGAACAAATTCAGTACCTGGTAAAGGAATTGCAGAGTCTAAAATCAACAAATGAAAATCTAAAGCATGCACTAATCCTGGGAGATTCTGCTTATGTAGATTCAGTAATAATGCCACAGGATTCTATAGTAAGTGATGAGGAAATCGGGGTTGAAGGAAATCTTTTAAAAATATTTTATAAGATTATTAATTCAGAAGATATAATTCAAACCGAATCAATATCTCTTATTAAACCTTCGGAAGGCTTCATTAGCAGGAAGTATGATGCCGGCAAAGGACATATGGGAATTGATATTGTGGTCAAAGAAGGAGCTCCTGTTTATGCATCCGCGGGTGGGCTTGTTGTTTTTTCAGATTATACACCAAATTTTGGCTACGTTGTTATAATTTCCCATAGTAATAACTATATTACAACTTACAAACACTGTTCATCAGTATTGAAAAGAGAAAGAGATATTGTTGAACAGGGAGAGCTTATCGCTTTAAGTGGAAACAGCGGAACCCACAGCTCAGGTCCACATCTTCATTTTGAAATATGGAGAGATGGGCAGGCAATTGATCCGGAAACAATTTTGTTAAATTATTAAATAAGGAGAATTAATTTTGAAGGACAGACAATTCAATGGAAGCACAGAAGACATTACAATAATTAGTAATGGTGTAAAACTGGAGGGGAAAATTACCAGTGCGGGCAGCATAAGAGTTGATGGTACTATCCTGGGAGACGTAGTTACCCAGGGTAACGTTACTGTAGGTGAACACGGTGATGTAAACGGTCAAATTAATGCAGGTATAATTACTATTGGCGGAAAGGTAGTCGGATCAGTAAATGCAAAAGAAAAATTGGTTTTGGAATCTAAAGCTAATCTTAAAGGCGATATATTTACCAAGATACTTGTAGTTGAAGCTGGCGCCAAGTTTGATGGAAAAAGTAATATGGGAGATGTTAAAGGTATGAGCAGCCCAAATACATCCATTGTTAAAGATGAAAACAAACCCGGATAAGTTAAAAAATATATCCAAGGTCTATCGTGAGGTGGGTCCCTACGTAGGCCTTGGAATGCAACTGGCAATTACTGTAACGGTTATGGTATTTTTGGGTATCTGGCTGGACGGTAAGTTTGATTTATCACCAATTTTAACCATTGTTTTTGCTTTTTTGGGTATTTTTGCTGGATTATACACTTTTATTAAAAGTGTTCTAAAATCCGGTAAATGATTTCTGCAAAAAAAATAATGTTTTTTGGCATCTCAATTGGGCTGCTCAGCCTGATTATTTTAACCACTCTCTCTTTGAATGAATCTCCGGAGCAGAATATCTTTAAATCTATTCTTATTGGGGATTTACTAGCTTATTTTAATTTCATGATGGGGTTGGGATTCCTCTTTTGGGGAATTAACCGTTCCGATAAAAAATTCCTTGCATCTTTGTATGGTGGACTCCTCCTTCGTCTAAGTTTATTGCTTATTCTGTTAATTGCTGTGTTGGTTTTCTTGGAAATAAATGAGATTACCTTTATATTTTCTATCTTATTTTTTTACTTTTTTTATCTAATAATAGAAATAATGTACCTAAATCTCAGAGAAAGTTAACAGATTTCTATGCCATTGAGTACTGCGGTTGATTCAATAAAAGTTGCAGCTGATTCATTAAAGCATTCGGGCGGAAGTGACAGTGGGTGGATACTTCATCATGTAATGGATTCCAGGGAATTGGATTTTGAACCGCTTTTTACTTTTCACATTCCTCAGTTTCCTACTTTATTTGGGATCGATTTTACCCCAACAAAGCATGTTATTTTTATGTGGATTACAGCGATATTGATTTTGCTGATATTCACTTTGGTCTCCCGAAAGTATAAAAAGTCACTTATACCAAAAGGAATTGCAAATTTCTTCGAAGTATTTATAATTTTTGTAAGAGATGAAATAGCCAGAACCACCATTGGCAAAGGTTATGAGAAGTTTGTTCCTTATTTGCTAACGCTTTTTTTCTTTATACTATTTGGTAATTTTTTGGGGCTTTTACCTTGGTCCGCAACATTTACAAGTAACATTGGAGTAACTGCTTCCTTGGCAATTTGCTCCTTTTTTATGATTCAAATTGGCGGTATAAGGCAAAATGGATTTTTAGGTTATTTCAAAGGATTAATACCTCACGGTATTCCCCCTGTTCTGCTGGTTCTTATGATACCAGTAGAGATTTTAGGTTTATTTACAAAACCGTTTGCACTTTGCATACGACTTTTTGCAAATATGATTGCAGGTCACTTTGTAATTTTATCCTTGCTTGGTTTGATTTTCTTTATGGGCACCGTGTTCGTTGCCCCCGGAGCAATAGTTTTTGCAGTTTTTATTTACCTGTTAGAAATATTAGTTGCATTAATTCAGGCGTATATTTTTACCATCCTTACATCATTATTCATAGGGATGGCTGTACATCAGGAACATTAATAATAACAATTAATTTAAGGAGATAAATAAATGGATTTAGCTTGGTTAGCAGCAGGTTTGGGAGCGGGCTTAGTTGTAATAGGTGCTGGGCTTGGAATTGGTAAACTTGCAAGTTCTGCAATGGATGCAAGTGGAAGGCAGCCGGAAGCTGCTGGTGCAATAAGAACTTCGATGATTATTGCTGCAGCACTTATTGAAGGCGTTGCTTTCTTTGGTTTGGTTATTTGTATTCTTCTTGCAATAAAAGCATAAATAGTGGTATAACATTACCATTGTTATTAATTAGATAAGGATATTAATATGCTCGCAAATATTCTACTCGGAGTATTAGCATCAGGAAGCGGCAACGGTTCTCTACTGGATGTTAATCCTGGATTGATTATCTGGACAATTGTAACTTTTCTTATTCTCTTATTTATTCTGAAAAAAGTTGCCTGGAAACCTATTCTTTCCGCTTTAGACCAGAGAGAAAAGGATATAAAAGATTCCCTGGAAAAAGCAGAAAAAGCAAAAGAAGATGCACAAAGGATTCTTGATGAAAACCAGGCAAACCTGGCAAAAGCTGAAGAAGAATCAAAAAAAATTATTGAGCAGAGCCGTTCATTTGCAGAAAATCTTAAAGAACAATTATTAAAAGACAGCAAAGAGCAGGCAAAGAAATTAATTGAAGATGCAGCTGTAGAAATTGATAGGAAAAAAGATTCTGCTTTTGAAGAGTTGAAAGACCAGGTTGCAAAAATTGCTGTTACTGCTGCAGAAAAGATTATGAAACAAAATCTTGATGCGGATAAGAACAAGCATATAGTTGATAGTTACTTGAAAGATATAATGAAGAATTAAGCTATGACTGATTTTAAAGTATCACATAGGTATGCAACCTCGCTGCTGGAAGATTCTGTTGAAAAGAATAAGCTGGAAGTGGTAACTGCAGATATGATTCTTCTTTCAAAAACTTTAAAGGATAATCCTAAACTGCAGTCGGCTCTGGAAAGCCCGGTTATAAAACCGATTGTTAAATCTTCTATACTAAAGGAAATTTTTAAATCTGTTTTTGATGAGGATACATTTAAGTTTATTGATTTTGTAATTGAGAAGAAAAGAGAAAGTCTGTTATGCACAATTGCATCCAGGTTTTTAGAATTAAGGGATGAGCATGTTGGAGAAGCACAGGTTTCTGTTAAAACAGTGTATGAATTTTCTGAAGAACAGAAACGAGCGCTTATAGAAAACCTTGAAAAAACTTTAAATAAAAAAGTCCGACTCACTTTTACAATTGATGAGGACTTGATCGGTGGTTTTGTTGCCAAGGTGGGCGATACACTTTTTGACGCATCGCTTCAACATCAACTGATTTTGTTAAAGAACCAGTTGCTGTACGGCAGCATATCAAAAAATTAATCAGGAGAATTTAAAGGATATTAAGATGGCTGAAGTAAGACCGGATGAAATATCGGCAATATTAAGGAAACAACTATCGGGTTTTGAAAGCGAAGTTGATGTATATGATGTTGGCACGGTGCTGCAGGTTGGAGATGGAATTGCACGTGTTTACGGATTAAGCAAAGTTATGGCAAGTGAATTGGTCGAATTTCCGAATGATGTAATCGGTATGGTTTTAAATCTTGATGAAGATAGTGTTGGATGTGTTCTTTTTGGCGAAAGTTCACTAGTTAAAGAAGGCGATACTGTAAAAAGAACAAAACGAGTTGCTTCCATTCCTGTTGGTGAAGAATTATTAGGAAGAGTTGTAAACCCGCTCGGTCAGCCGATTGACGGCAAAGGCGCCATTAACACAGATAAATATTTACCCATCGAACGAAAAGCCCTTGGTGTTATTCAAAGGCAGCCGGTAAAGGAGCCGATACAAACCGGTATTGCCGCTGTTGATGCTATGATACCGATAGGAAGAGGACAGAGAGAGCTTATAATTGGCGATAGGCAAACAGGTAAAACAGCTGTGGCTATCGATGCAATCATCAACCAGAAATATACTCATTCTGATGAAGCCAAAGAGCTGGGTGTTCAGCCGGTTTACTGCGTCTATGTTGCAATTGGACAAAAGAGTTCGACCGTAGCACAGGTTGTTGCAAAACTTGCAGAGCAAGGGGCTATGGAATATACAACTGTTATTGTTGCCGCTTCCTGGGAACCTGCACCGCTTCAGTTTATTGCACCATATTCAGGCGCAACCCTTGGCGAATATTATCGCGATAACGGTAGGCACGCGCTTGTAATTTATGATGATCTTTCTAAACAAGCTGCTGCTTACAGGGAACTTTCTTTGCTTCTTAGGAGACCTCCTGGTAGAGAAGCTTTTCCTGGTGACGTTTTCTATTTGCACTCAAGGTTGTTGGAAAGAGCTTCAAAATTAAGCGATGATTTGGGCGGCGGATCTCTTACCGCTTTACCAATTATCGAAACGCAGCAAGGTGATGTTTCTGCATACATTCCTACTAATGTTATTTCTATTACTGATGGACAGATATATCTTGAATCGAACTTGTTTAATGCAGGAGTTAGACCTGCAATTAACGTAGGTATTTCTGTATCAAGAGTTGGTGGTAATGCACAGATTAAAGCGATGAAAAAAGTTGCCGGAACGTTAAAGCTCGATCTTGCACAGTACAGGGAACTAGAAGCTTTTGCAAAATTTGGTTCGGATTTAGATCAATCCACTTTAAAAACTCTGGCAAAGGGTGCAAGATTAGTTGAACTTTTAAAACAAGGTCAGTATGCTCCAATCCCGGTTGAAAGAATGGTAGTAAGTATTTACCTCGGTACAAATGGTTATATGGATGATGTGCCGATTGCAGATATTAAAAGATTTGAAAAAGAAGTACTCGAATTTATAGAAGTTAAATACAACGATATTTTTGACTCAATCAAAAAAGAAAAACAATTATCAGCGGAACTTGAAGAGAAGATGAAAAAAGCAGCGGGTGAGTTTTTAGGAATATTTAAGAAAAGCACTGAATAGTTTATAAATAATTTATGGCAACGTTAAAAGACATAAAAAGAAGGATCGTCGGTGTAAGGAATACACAGAAGATTACCAAAGCAATGAAAATGGTTTCGGCGGCAAAACTGAGGAGGGCGCAAACCAGGATTGTAAATGCCAGACCTTATGTGAATAGAATTTCTGAAATGCTCTCTAATCTGGCTTCCGAAGAGGATATGGCTACCAATCCATTCTTTATCCAGAGAGAGCTAAAGAATGTTGCGGTGGTAGTTGTTACTGCTGATAGAGGATTATGCGGCGCATTTAATAATAATATTATTAAAGAAGCTGTCAGGTATATTGATGAAGAGTTAAATGCAGAAGGACTAAATGCATTTGTTTACTGTGTAGGCAAGAAAAACGCCGATTATTTC
>CAZPSY010000027.1:0-13248 GCA_964589295.1 uncultured Ignavibacteriaceae bacterium | reverse complement strand
CTTCAAGGTCATTGTGTTTTCCGCTTACTCTTATGCACTTTTGTGTATTAGCAGCCCTGCTATATTCCCTCGTTCCTGTTCCCAGGAAAATATCTTTAAACTGGTTCATTCCAGCATTTGCAAAAAGCAGGGTAGGATCATCAAAAGGAACTACGGGAGAACTTTCTACTATTTTATGCTTTTTATTCTTAAAAAACTCGAAAAATTGCTTTCTTATCTCTTTAGAAGTCATTTCGCCCTGTTTGTTTTTGTTGAACCTGAAAGATAATAAATTAGTGAGTAAGCATAAACTAAAGGTTGGCGCTGCCAGGCATTAATTACTAGTTGATTGATTTTTACTTAGTATAGTTTTACTTTTAATATTACAAAAAGATTTTGTTAATAATAAAGTTCAGATATTGTCAGAAAATAACAACCAATCAGATAAAGAGATAATTTTAAAAGTTGCCGGAAACGATTCCAAGGCGCTTGAAGAATTATATGACAGATACTCACCGGTACTGTATACGCTGATAGATAAAATCGTTCAGGATGTACCAGCTGCCGAAGATATTCTTTCCGATGTATTTGTAATTATCTGGCAAAAAATAGATCGGTTTGATTCTGAAGCAGGCAACGTGTATACCTGGATGATAAACCTTGCAAGAAACAAAGCTATAGATTTTGTAAAGAGAAAACGTAACCTGGAAGAGATGGAAGAATACACTGATGAGTATGAAAACGAAAATATAATTCCGCATCTCTCATCATCAGCTGAACCTTTGAACCTTGATAAAGTTCTTTCTATGAAAGACAAAGTCGATGATTCTTTTAAAAAATTAACAGATGCGCAGCGCTATGTTTTAAAGCTAGCATATTATAAAGGATACAACGAGGAAGAAATAGCCCGCGAACTTAACATTCCGCTTGCCACAGTTAAATTTAAGATTGGTAATGCTTTAGGTAACCTTAATAAAAACATGGCAACAAAGGAATAACTAAAGTGGATAGAAAAAAAGCAATAGATTTAATAAAAGCAAAAACTTTAGGTTGCCTGAATAAGGATGAGAATGCTGAGCTAAATGAATATATGGTGAGCGGAGAAGATTTTCCGTGGGATGTCCTGGGAGAATATCAAAACCTTACTGCTATGCTTCCTGTTTTATTACAGTTGGAAGTTCCCGATTCTGAATTAAAAGACAATGTAGCCCGCAAACTTTATAAGATTCTTGAGGAATTAAAAGCTAAACAGCAAGCCGAAATTACTCCTGTTCCTGAAACTGCAATAGATGAAGATGAAATTGAAGAAGATGAACCTGAATTAGAAACTGAACGGGAAGTGAAAGAAGTATTAACTGAAGAAACTATCAAGTTTAGCGTAGATGGCGGTAGTTCTCTTAGGGAGCCGGATCTTTCCGTAGTCTCATCTGAAGAGACGTTAGATTCATCACTAACTGAGCAAAAGGTAGAGGAGAAAAGCGGAAAAGAAAAAGTTGAAAAGATTGGTGATGAAAAGCTTGAACGCCAGAGAGCAATTGAATATATAGACAACCGTTACAAAGAAGAACTTGCTGCTCTGGAAGGAGCGAGTAAAAAGAATAAATTATTTTCCATTATTCTATTTGTTATATCGCTTATTCTTTTAATTGTGGTTTTCTTCCTTCTTTCAAGTGATATAAGCAGTAATAAGGAAGATATAGATAAGCTTAAATTAGGTTTTAATGAATCCCACAAGATTTTGCTGGATGATAATTTAGTTTAACTGACAGCCGCCATTCTTATTTCCTAATCATAAAAACTATATTGTTATTTATCTGTTCTGTTGATAATGATTATCACAAAGATCATTATAACAATTATGGGCCAGTAAACGGTTGCTAATGATAAAACAGATCTGTAATAGATTCCAAAATCAAACGACTTCTGAAAGATTAAAAGTGTAAACCCGGCAGTGAGAAAAATAAGAGCGAGAAACAATAAAATTCTTTTTGTAAAGTCTGTTAAATAAGCTATCAACAAACTGCATCCCGCAATAATCAGAATAATCGAAAGAATGAAATCCTTCTGTATATAGATTTCGAAGTTATCAAGTGTAATAAGTAAAACACCGCTTAAAAAAGTTGCAGAACCGATGAAGGCAATTAGTTTCTTATTTTGAATAAAAGCAGTGTAAGCCAAACTCGATCCAAGTATTATAAATGAATAACCAAAGATATCGTTGAAGCTTACATAAGCTATTTCGAAAATGCTTAGAAGAACGGAAATGACTATAAATAATATCGTTAATATGCCTATCAATTGATTTTTTATCACAGAATTCTTTGTCCCATACTTGATGCAATAAGATCGGTAGTAAATACTGCAGACTTATTTTGGTGATCTAATATTGGATTTAATTCTGCAATTTCAAGAGAAGACATGCAACCACACTCCGCTATCGATTCCATAAGCAGGTGTGCTTCCCTGTATGAGAGACCTCCCGGCACAGGGGTTCCAACTCCTGGTGCAACAGTAGGATCAACACTATCCACATCAAAACTTACATGGATATGATCAACTGTTTTTCCGAATTGCCGCAGTATTTTATTTATTATCCTGTGAATACCCATTTTATCTATCTCGGTCATTGTATAAACGGGTATTTTCAATTTTTTAATATTTTTCTTCTCTTCTTCATCAATGCTTCTTATTCCAATAATAGCACAGTTTCCCGGTTGTAACTTTGGAGAAAAACCGCAAATGTTTACAAGTTTTTTATTTCCCAAACCAAGCAATGCTGCCAAAGGCATACCATGAATATTTCCCGAAGGAGAAGTCTTATCAGTATTCATATCTGTGTGCGCATCTATCCATATTACACCAAGCTTAAGGTTGTTCTTATTACAATAGGAAGAAATTCCGGCAATTGTTCCAAGTGCCATAGAATGATCTCCGCCAATACAGAGCGGGAAATTATTTTTATCTAAAACAGATTCAACCTTAGCAGCAAGAGTGTTGGAAGTTTTAAGGATTTCATCAATGTATCTCAATTTTAGATTTCCGATTTTCTGTCTTTCCATTATCTCAATTTTTATATCACCGGTATCATTCACTTTATAGCCAAGGTCTTTCAGCTTGTTCTGTAAACCTGCAATTCGCAAAGCCGATGGACCCATATCAACCCCGCGCCTGCCGGAACCAAGATCGATTGGAAATCCTATTATCGATATATTTTCATTAAATTTTTTTTTCATATTAAAAACACCTTACCGAAATTCATTTATAATCTAACTTAAATTAAACAGAATCAAATTAAGATTCCATTAAGAGAAAAAACATGATGCAAACAACATTTGTAAGTAATGCTTATATTTTGTTCGAAAAATCTCTTAGCTTAGAACTAATATTTAATAAATAAAATCTTATAAGAATGATACCGGCAGAAGAACCGGAAATATGCGTAGGAGTTGTTTCGGATAGAAAGATTAATTTCGAACTATACGGCGACTTCAGGGTTTTTGGTTTTAAAGAAACTTTTAGCGGAATATTTACAGCTGAAATTGTAAATAATGTAGTTGTTTGTAAAAGCGCATCCAAAAAACTTGAGGTTACAAACGAAATAGTTTTTGAACCTACTGAACCGGTTTCCGAATCATTTTTAATTCGTAATGTTGTTATTGGGAAAAGTTTTCACTGGGAGCGGAAGGAGAAACAGAGATTTAATTATTCTCTTAAACTTTTAAGAGATGAAGAAAATATATCCGCAATTAATTGCATCCCATTGGAAAGTTACCTTGTAAGTGTTATTTCCTCGGAGATGAATGCAAAAAGCTCACTGGAATTATTAAAAGCGCATACAGTTATTGCAAGAAGCTGGGTGCTTGCACAAGTTTCTCCCCAAGAAAAAAAGAAAAAGAAACTTGTAATGAGCAATGAAAATGATGACGAGCGGATTAAATGGTATGATAAAGCAGACCATAAACTTTTTGATGTGTGCGCCGATGATCATTGCCAAAGATTCCAGGGAGTTACCAAAGTTACCACCCAGGCAGCTTTTGATGCTGTTTCCTCAACAAGGGGAATCGTATTACTTAGTGGAAATGAAATATGTGATACACGTTATTCAAAATGCTGCGGCGGTATTACGGAAACATACGAAAATGTTTGGGAGCCCATAGAGATCAGTTACTTAAAATCGGTTATAGATTATAAGTACGAACCGGAAAATTACACTCTCGATTTTACTGATGAGAAAAAAGCAAGAAAGTGGATTCTGGGCAATCCTAATTCATATTGTAATACGAGTGATAAAAAGATACTTACCCAGATACTTGTTGATTACGACCGCGAAACCACAGACTTTTATAGATGGAGAATTGAATATAACCAGAAAGAAATTACTAATCTTATAAAGAAAAAAACTGGCGGAGACTTTGGGCAAATAATTGACCTTGTTCCAGTTGAAAGAGGAAAATCATCCCGTATTACAAAACTAAAAATCATCGGTACTAAAAAAACTTTAACGATTGGGAAAGAACTGGAAATAAGAAGAGCTTTATCCGAATCTCATCTTTACAGTTCAGCAATAGTAATTGAAAAAGCGGGTGGTGAAAAAGACATCCCTGACAAGTTTATTTTACACGGAGCCGGATGGGGGCATGGTGTTGGGCTTTGCCAGATAGGGGCAGCAGTGATGGCTGCAAAAGGTCACTTGTTTGATGAAATTTTACTTCACTACTTTTCTGGTGTAAAAATTAGCAAGACTTATTCATAAGATAACGATGAAAATAATAACGGCAACCTAATTTCTCATAAAGCTTATGAGCATTTCAAAGAAAATTTGTCACTCAATAAGGAGTAATTATCTTAACGCTGTTGAATTAATTCAAGATCAAACATTTAAAAGTAAAAAGTTTATAAGTGCAATCGGTTAAAATATCTGTTGTTATACCATTTTATGGTAACAAAGCAGTTCTGAAAATAATAGAAGAGCTGAATAACATAAAATATGTTGATCAATTAATTTTAATTTCTGATAAAGATACCATAGATATACAGACAAAACATCTCGTCGTAAAATCTTCTTACCCATTTAGCAGCAAGGTTATAAAATTTATTTGTGAGAAAGTTACGGGGGACTACATTATTTTTATCACAGATCAATGTTCATTAGAAATTAAAGATAGTACGATTGAACAGTTTCTAAAAAAAGCAACTAATACCGGCGCAGGGTTATTCTATTCAGAATATTTTGTTAAAAGTAACAATGAGATTAAGAGGCATCCGCTTATTGATTATCAAGCTGGAAGTATAAGAGACGACTTTGATTTTGGGCCACTTCTATTCCTAGAAAAGAATGTTTTACAAATAGCTTGTAAGGAATTGCAGGATGAACAAAGTGATTCATTGTTTTCAGGTCTATACCAACTTCGATTGGCAGTTTCGCGAAAATTTTCAATTGAAAGAATTTCTAAACCCCTTTATTTTGTTGAAAGTTTGGAAATGGAAAATTGCGATGAAAAACTTTTCAGATATGTTGATTCGGCTAATAGAAAATTGCAACTTGAAATGGAAACTGTTGCAACCAATCACTTAAAAATGATTGGTGCTTACATGGAGCCAGGATTTAAAATTGTTGAATTGAAGGACGATAATTTTGCTACCGAAGCTTCAATAATAATACCTGTTAAAAACAGGGTAAAAACCATTAAAGATGCTATCGACTCTGCATTGGTACAAAAAACCGATTTTATTTACAATATTATTGTGGTCGATAACCATTCAACTGATGGCACTACTGAAATCTTAAAATCCATAGCAGGTGAGAATATCAAGGTCATTCATCATATCCCTAAAAGTAATGAGCTTGGCATTGGGGGCTGCTGGAATAAAGCGATTGAACATCAAGAGTGCGGTAGATTTTCCGTTCAGCTAGATAGTGATGATATTTATTTTGATGAAAACACTTTGCAAAAAATTATAGATAAATTTTACGAAGAAAAATGCGCGATGGTAATTGGCAGCTACAAACTAACAGATTTTAACCTTAATGAAATTCCCCCTGGTATTATCGCTCATAAGGAATGGACGCCTGGGAACGGACCGAATAATGCATTGAGAGTAAACGGACTCGGCGCACCGCGTGCATTTTACACTCCAGTTGTAAGTAAAATCAAATTTCTTAATGTAAGTTACGGCGAAGATTATGCCGTTGGACTTGCAGTATGCAGAGAGTACAAAATCGGCAGAATTTATGAGCCTGTTTATATTTGCCGAAGGTGGGAAGGAAACACGGATGCTTCATTAACAATCGAGCAGGAGAATAAAAACAACTCCTATAAAGATCTGATAAGGTCTGAAGAAATTAAAACAAGGCAAGAACTAAATCGTTTTAAAGCAAATCGGCAAAAATAAACTTTGATAAAAAATAAAATTATACATAACAGCGATATTGATTTTTATATTAGAGAAGAGGAATATGGTAAGGCAGTATCGATTTTATTTGAACAGCAACTGGTAAAGTGGAACTTGTTAAAGGAAAGATATGATGCTCTTGATGACGTAAAAATAAAAGAGTTCCGGTTTGATTTGTTTAAAATAAGAGTACAATATAACCCGGGCAGGATTAAATCATCTTCTGCAAAAACTGATAATGTATCGATAAATAACCGAACTTGTTTTTTATGTGTTGAAAACTTACCTGAACCTCAGCAGGGAATTTTACTTGCTGATAAATATTTACTTCTTTGCAATCCATTTCCGATTTTCCCACAGCATTTTACAATTAGTTCGGTGCAGCACGAACCTCAATTTATTCTCAATCACTTAGAAGGAATACTGGAAATTACAAAACAACTTTCAAGCGAATACTCTCTTATCTACAATGGTCCCGCTTGCGGCGCATCAGCCCCCGATCATTTTCACTTCCAGGCAGTCAGAAAAAACTCTATGCCAATTGAAGATGATTATCATCAATTAAAGAATGAATACGGCAAATATATTTTGGAAGATGAGGAGTTAATGGTAAGCAGTGTGGATGACGGGTTGCGCAGGTTCTTAATTATCGAATCAACAAAAGAGAAGAAAATTATTAAAGCATTTAAAATATTCTACAAAGCTTATGCTGAAATTTCTTCTACAAGCACTGAGCCAATGTGTAATATTATTTCCACTTATAATGCTGAATATGGTTGGAGCTTAATATTATTCCTAAGAGATAAGCATAGACCGGAATTATTTTATAAAGAAGGTGATGATAAAATTTTAATAAGTCCCGCTACTGTAGATTTAGGTGGAGTTCTAATTGCACCGCGAGAAATAGATTTTAAAAGAATAGATAAAAATTTGATAAGAAAAGTTTTTAAAGAGGTTTCACTAAACGATGAAGCTTTTTTAAAACTAAATAATAAGCTGGAAGAAATATTTAATTAATTATTCCAGCAAACCTGATGGTGTTTGAGGAGTAGATAATAATTCTTCAAATAGTTGCCATCTTCTTTCAGGATTGTCTGCAGTTCCACCGTTTCTTTCAATATATTCCTTAACAATATCTTTCCCTACATTGTAATTAATTACGTACGATCTATAATTTTCGATAAACTCAATTGATTTAATTGCTTTCTCTTTTGAGCGAGGAGAATATTTTATTAAATAATCAATGGTTTCATCCCTGTTCCATTTTCCATTAAGATAATTTCTGGCTGCCTCGTTGCCTGCATAGCCGAGTTTATCAGTAAGATCTATTACTTTATAGTATAGATCTGTCTTACTGGAATCCAGGTTTGCCAGCGGGAATAATATTTCTTTTTCAAATATTTTCCTGGAATCTTTAGAAAAAATCATTTCGATTCCAAAATTAGCCGTACCTTCAGCGATTAGCGACATAGGACTATTGAGTGGGTAAACCGAAAACTCCATCCAGCCTTTACACTTTGTGAGATTTTCTTCAAGTAATGTATTATAAACATGGTGTCCTGGATATCCTTCATGTGCTGCAAGATCAATTGCACGATCTATGTAAATGGGTAAATCGGTGTTTACCTGTATAACACTAAAACAACTTCCTTTATACCAGTTATAAGCTCCCCATGGTTTTTCTTTAACATATTCGACTTTAAAATTTTCTCCTTCTGGCATTTCAATATTTCTGGAGGTTCTGTTTCGGCATTCATTTATTGCAGTGGTAAAAACTTTATCCAGATTTTCTTCAGGAATAATAAACTGTTTTCTGAAATTATCAATTCTTTTTGAAAGATTACCTTCACCGGGGACTATCTTATCCAGCTCATCAAGAATATTCTGAAAATATTCAGGTGAATGTTGAGGTGGATCAGCATCGTATAGAATTTTTGCTTCGATGTCGAAGGAAAATTCAGCGCCAGCAATTATGCTTATCATTCCTTTCACAGATAACAATTGTTTATATAAAAATCTATACCGCTTTGTTTCAAGCCCGGTTGCCTCGTATTCACTCAGCGCTTCAAGCTTGTTCAGCAAATCATCAACCTTTTCTGTAAGTGAAGCAATTACAACCGAATCAACCACATGGGCTGAAGTTTTAACCGGTTTCCACTCCTCTGGTCCGTAGTACGCATCTACGTAATCAGGTTGGTAAATTCCTATTTCAAGAACAAGCTTAACATATTGTTCTGCAATGTCATTCATTTTCAATTCCAATTCTCCTTTTTGCAGCAGATCAGTTTTATCACTACAGCCAGACAGTATAATTAGTGTTAAAAGTAAAGATATGAAGATTCTTATTATCATAGATATAAATTGTTTTAATAAAACTAAACTGATCAAAAATAAAAAAAGCCCGCTAAAAAACGGGCTTGTAAAATGCAGCTAATAGATGAACTTATTATTATCTTCTTTTAGTTTTCTTTGCTGATGGAAAAACTGCATCCTGTGCCGGTTTACCAACTTTAAACTTAAGAACACTCTTTGCAGGAATAACCATTGTTTCACCTGTAGCAGGATTTCTCCCCATTCTTTGTTTCCTATTTACAACTTTAAGCTTGCCTAAGCCGGGGATTGTAAAATCCTTTTTTGCTTCTTTGTAAGAAAGCAATACGAACTCATCTAAAAACTGGTTTGCAACCTTTTTGGTTGTACCGGTTTTTTTAGCAAGGTGAGTAATAATTTCACCCTTTGTTAATGATTTAGCAGCCATAGCTTCTCTCCTTAATTAATTGTTTTTGTTTACATTGTGAAAATAAAAATAATTTGGACTAATCAAAATGAATTTAGGGGAAATCTGAAAATATTAATTTACTTTCAGCCCCTGTTATCAGGGGGTTTGAAAAGGATGACAGGTTGTAATATGTTTATGATACTTGATTTACTTTGTTGCTTTCTTTTTAATTAAGTATTTTGATAATTATTTTGAAGGAAAATTCTGCGTCACCCTTTTAATGATTAAGCATATCTGCACCATATTTTTATTTTTGATTTCATGTGTTTCTGCTCGCACAACAGATACACTATTTGTTGACACTTCATTTGTAAGTGGTGATTCGCTGAGAATTGTAAAAACTGATACCACTTTGGTAATTGATAGCTTAAGCACTCTTCAAAAAATCCAGCCCGATACACTTGTTCCTATAACTGTTGGGATACTCTGCGGAGAAAGTACCATTATCGGTAGAAAGACCTTTTTATTTACTCCTTACCGTTATACCGGCGATCTTTTGCGACCTCTCTCACTTAGTTTTATTAAAGATCTTGGGTTTATCGGTCAGCCACACGAAACATTTATTTATGGTGTGGGAAACAGTGGAATAAGTTTTTTGCAGGATGGTGTATTGTGGAATAACAGGTACTCTAACTCTTTGGATCTTAATCTTGTTCAAAGTGAAGATATTGATTCTATTGAGATTGTCCCTTCGCCGAGAGGATTTTTATACGGACCCTATAACAATCCTGTTGCTGTAAATTTTATTATGCGGGATTTTCTTTCCCCCGAACCTTATACAAGAATAAGATATTATGAAGGACCTAACGGGGAAGCGATGATTGACGGAAAGTTTAATGCACAAGTTGCAAAACGATGGAATTTATCTTTCCAGGTAACTAATAGAAGCGCTGATGAAAATTATAAGAACACCGACCTTTCTATCTGGCAGGCAAATGCAAAGCTAAAGTATTTTCTTTCCAACTCTATTAATATTACAGGATTGTATAGTTATGTTAATTCATCGGTTGGATTTAACGGTGGAATTGATATTGACAGTGTGCGTAATATTACCAGCGATGTAAATTCTGTAATTTACGATCCACAACAAGCTCCGGTTGTCTATCCAAACAGAACAATGGATGTACTTCAACATAATTTTGGATTAAGAACCTTAGTAAAACCATTTGATGACGCAAAACTAAATTTATCCTTTTACTACCGATATCTGGATAGCAAACAAACTGATGCTGTTGATACAATAGAACTGTACGAGAATTATGAAAATAAGGTGTTTGGCGGAACGCTTGTGTACGATCATAAGATAGATATCGTTGATGTAAAACTATTAGGAACGTATGAAAAACTAGAAACAGATTATTCGGGGCGTACAATTCCAGCTTCTGAGGGACTTCAATACATTAATAATATTAACAGACTCTCCTTTGCATCGGTTATATCACTTAACCTGCTTAATAATACACTTATTCCTTCAGTTTATTATAGATATTTAGACGTAGCCAATAAAGACTCAAGACAATTAAGTAACTCACCCTTTTATTATAACAAATCGGATAATTTATCAGGATTTGGTACGGATGTAACCTTCATAATAAAAGATAAACTTCAAACCTATTTTGGATATTCGCGGCATAAGCAATTTGCAGACTCAGCTAATGTAGAGACAATAGAGCTTGGTGCTAAATATTATAATGATGGGTTTTATGCAGACGCTAAATATTTTAAAATAAAAAATTTTTTTATCATAGCACCCTTTAATCGGCGTGCTCTTGAACAAATATACATTTTATATGGAGACATAGATGGTATAGGATTAAATCTCAACTATCAATTTTGGAAGATACTATTAGAAACTAACACATCTTACTATTTTAACGATGAGGATAACAAATATACTGGCGTGCCTGAATTGCAATTTGTTGGTGGAATTTATTTAAAAAGTAAATTTTTTGAAAATAATCTTGATCTTAAATCCGGGTTTACTTTTTATTACACTGGAAAAAGGAGTTTGTACAGCGCCGAATGGGCATGGATAGAAGTTGAGCCTTCAAACAAACTTGATTTTACTTTGATTGGAGAAATACAAGAACTTGCAATTGTATATTTTGTTTGGGAGAACTTATTCGATAACCAGTATTTTATCACGCCATACTACCCAATGCCGGAAAGCAGTATAAGATTTGGTTTATCGTGGGAGTTGTTTAATTAATAGTATGTGTCATTGCGAGGACTGGAAGGACGAAGCAATCTTTATGAACTAATAGATTGCTTCATCACGTTAAAACGGGATTCGCAATGACAAAGTGATGCGTTTACAAACTTAACATATCTTTAAACTTAATTGCCTGCCTCCTGGAAACTTCCACCTTCTGCCCGTCTTTAAACTTTACAAGTAAACCGCCGTTTAACCATGGCTCAATTGTGTCAATCCATTTAAGGTTAACAATATGTTTCCTATTTGCACGGAAGAACAGTTTACTATCCAGCCGTTCATCAAGATAATTTAATGTACGCAAAATAAGCGGTTTGTTATTTTCAAAATAAATACGGACATAGTTTCCCTCCGACTCAAACAAACGGACTTTTTCCAGCTTTACAAACCAGCAGCGCTCTCCATCTTTAACAAAAACCTGGTCTGATTCTGTAAATATTGGTTTGTCAGATTCTGCCACAATTTTTTTACGGCTCTTCTCAACTAGTTTATTTATAGTCTCTTCCAGCCGTTTCGGTTCTATTGGTTTAAGAAGATAATCGAGCGCATTATATTCAAATGCCTTCAAAGCATATTCATCATAAGCGGTTGTAAAAATTACAGTAGGAACCGTATCCAGTTCCTCAAGCAATTCAAATCCTGATTTACCCGGCATCTGGATATCCAAAAAAAGAAGATCCGGTTTTAGCTGATCTATCTTCTCCAGGGCATCATCGGCATTTACCGCTTCGCCCACAACTTTAATTTCTTTAAATGGCGTCAATAATCTTTTTAGCTCGGTGCGAGCGAGTCTTTCATCTTCTACTATTAATGCTTTCATTGATTAGTACCTCCTAGTGGAATTTCTAATTTTGCCAATACATTTTTTTCATCTTCATTCTGAAGTGAAAATTTTGCCTCTTCTCCAAAAAGTAAATTTAAACGGTGCTTTGTATTATTAACGCCAAAGCCGTTTGAGTTTTTTAATTCATCTTCGTTTAAATTGCCGCTGTTTCTTATTTCCAGGTAAAGCTTAGAGTTATCAACTTTTGTTATAATTGAAATTGCTCCACCCTTAGGTATTTTTGATATACCATGTTTTATCCCGTTTTCTACTAGTGTTTGGATCATCATTGGCGGTATCTCAACTTTAGACGAACTATTTTCAATATTTAATTTATACTGCAGCCTTTCTTCAAACCTTATACTTTCAAGTTCAAGGTAGTTTTTTACTGTTTCAATCTCATCTTCAAGCGAAACTTTTTCCATCCTTTCCATTTGTAAGGAGTAGCGGAGAATATTAGAAAGTTTTGTTAATGCCGATTTTGCAGATTCCGGGTCTTCTTCAATTAATGCCCTGATGCTGTTCATTGCGTTAAACATAAAATGAGGATTAAGCTGCGACCTTAAAGTTTTAAGTTCATAATCCTTTACTGCAGCTTCCCATATAAGCGATTCGATCTCTTTCTTCTTATAGCTCTCAAAATAATTAATTGAAAAATAGATAAGCATCCAGAAGAGAGAAACACTTGTAAGATTTATTATCCCGGCAACCGGGGCTATCGCAGTGTATTCCTCGTGCTTTGTTGTACCAGAGAGGTAACTTGCCATAAATGCAAATGAATAGATAAGAGTTCCGGTTATAAGGCTTGATAGAAGAACACGCGGTATTAGTTTATTTAAAGGAAGATTAAGCCAGTTGCGGTTTTTTATAATTCCTCTTAGAATATGGGTAAAACTTATGCCGGCAAAACCAAGATAAATCCAGATCACAACTCTCTGCCAGCTCATCTCTTCGATAAAAGAAATTACAATAATGTTTAATAGTATGAACACCATCCACCCGGTAATTTGGCTTATCCAGTAAACTTTATTCCTGTTTATACTATTCATCTTCCTTGCTGCA